>NZ_JAYFER010000325.1:0-5108 GCF_055795065.1 Lyngbya sp. CCY1209 | reverse complement strand
CCCAACCCCCATCCCCCCCAGCCCCCCTTTGGAAGGGGGGAGAATGAAGAATCCCCCCCAGCCCCCATCCCCCCCAGCCCCCCTTTGTAAGGGGGGAGAAAAGGGGGAGAATGTGGAGAAAGTCCCCCTTTTTAAGGGGGATTTAGGGGGATCAATGCCGATCGCACCACTCTAATATCCGGTTCCAAGCCCACCAGGGATCGCGATCGCCCCATTCTTTTTGACAGGATTCGCTGCTGATGTAGCCGACGTGCCCGCCCGATTCCGTCAGCCACAGGTCGATCGCTTCATTGTCTCGACCCACCGCTTCCAAATCGGGGATAATTTCCGGGGTGAATAATGGGTCATCTTTGGCGTATAAAATTAGAGTCGGTTTCTGTAATTGGGGCAGAATTTGCAGACCGCTGCTGGCTTCGTAGTAGGCTTCTACGGTGTCAAATCCCAACTTTTCGATCACCAATTCTTTGTCGAAAGACCGGATCGAATGGGTGCGCTCGATCGCCTCGGGATCGAAGGCCTGGGGGTGAGCTTTTTGCAACTCCCGGGCCAGTTCTTTCAACCGTCGCGCGATCGCCTGTTCTAACTGTTTTCCCAACAAATCGTCCTCCAAATAAGTGAGCGATCGGTTCGAGTCCAGACTCGGACACACCACCATCCCACCCGCGAAATCGGAGGCTTTTACCGCCAGATCTGTCTCCCAATTGTCGGCACTTTGGGCTTCTTTCATGCCCCACAAAGCCAACTGTCCGCCGAGGGAGAGTCCCGAAAACCAAAAGGGCGCCGGACAGCCGAGGGCGACGGATTCGGAGGCTAGATAAACGAAATCTTTCCCCTCATATAATCCGTCGGAGGTGAGGGCCGGGGACAGTTTCGCCGTTTTGCCGTGGGCTCGCCAGTCGAACAGCAACACCGCGTAACCTCGGGCGAAAGCTTTGCGGCCGAGTATTCTCAAAAACCACTGGTTATCTAAATCTCCGACAATGCCGTAGGTGGCGATAATTGTGCCTTTAGGATTTTCGGGGACGGCGTAAATTCCGAAGATCGGCACGCCTCCGGCGCCGGTAAATAGCTTTTCTTTGTAGGGGGGTTCGGGTTCGAGGGTGTTTTCTCGCCAACTTTTGCCCGCTTGGAGGGCGATATATAGGGTCATCAGGAAGCCGTTTGGCAGGAACCAGGGCGGGGTGTAGTTGGGGGTCTGCATGGTCGTCACGATCGCTCTAAAATCTACAATCTCCACCTGCCAAATTATCCGGGTTTTCGGACTTTTTGGCTGACGATCAATTCTACCAAACTGTCGATGAGGCGATCGGCTTCCATCGGCATGGATGTTTTGCCCTGCAAAATTTCTTGGACGACCATATAATGAATTAATGCCCCCACAAATACCCGGGCCGTCGCTTCCGGATCGGCGATCGCCAAATCCCGACAATTTTCCAAATAGTGGGTGAGGATTTCGATCGCTGGTTTGACCAAATTCGTCAAAAAGACCTCGGCCAGATCGGGCCGCGTCCGGGACTCCGCGACGATCAACCGCAGGAAACACAGGTATTCGCGATCGTCGATATTTTCCATCAGCAGCCGTCTGGCCAGATCCCGCAACACTCCTTCGGGTTCGCCTTCCAGGGGTGGCGCCCAGACGATCCGAAACTTTTCCGAGGCGATCTGCTTCACCAGGGCGGTAAACAGTCCGTCTTTGTCGGTAAAGTGGCTGTAGAGGGTCTGTTTGGACACCCCCGCCGCCTTCGCCACCCGATCCATGCTGGTGGAGGCGTAACCGTGGGTGAGAAATTCCGGCATCGCCCCCTTTAAGATTTGTTCCGCTTTATCTGTCAATTCTCCATTGGACTCATAATTTCGTTTCAATCCCGTTGAGGGGACTCATTAATTTTAAAGTGAATATATTAAGGTATTGGCAAAGAAAAGTAAAGAGCCTTCAATCCTGGCGTTGGAATTCACTAATTTAGTTTATTTAAATAAAGTTATATAACTATGTAGTTGTTTCAATCCCGTTGCCGGGATTCATTGGTTTGAAAGATCTGGGAGTGTTCAAAGGCGATCGCGAAAGAGTAGGCGTTTCAATCCCGTTGCCGGGATTCATTGGTTTGAAAGCTTGGATCGAGCGGTATTGTTGGTAGTAGCCGCTTGTTTCAATCCCGTTGCCGGGATTCATTGGTTTGAAAGTTTAAAATTCCAACTATTGCCGCTTGGAAGTTGTATAGTTTCAATCCCGTTGCCGGGATTCATTGGTTTGAAAGCAAAAATTGAGTCAGTTCGTCTTGTTGCATATTCCCGTTTCAATCCCGTTGCCGGGATTCATTGGTTTGAAAGTCACAACTTTTAATCGGTGCGGGTACCCATGAATCGTTTCAATCCCGTTGCCGGGATTCATTGGTTTGAAAGTCCCTGGCGGATGAAGAAAACCGAGGGCATCGGCGATGTTTCAATCCCGTTGCCGGGATTCATTGGTTTGAAAGACAAGGCATTTTATATGCTTCGACCTGATCGCGCATTCGTTTCAATCCCGTTGCCGGGATTCATTGGTTTGAAAGCCGAATATGCTGACAAAATTGCTCAAAGATTATTGTTTCAATCCCGTTGCCGGGATTCATTGGTTTGAAAGGAATGAAATCCGTCGCGAATTTAACGAGGAGTTTGAGTTTCAATCCCGTTGCCGGGATTCATTGGTTTGAAAGTCAACAACGGCGTTACCCAAATCAATTGAGGTATATGGTTTCAATCCCGTTGCCGGGATTCATTGGTTTGAAAGTCGTACCCCCAGCCCCGAGCCGTGGTGGTGTCTTTGTTTCAATCCCGTTGCCGGGATTCATTGGTTTGAAAGGAAAAAATGCCGCACTACCTGAAGCAGAAGTACGGCTTTGTTTCAATCCCGTTGCCGGGATTCATTGGTTTGAAAGCCCGAGCCAGGAGCCCGCAAGCGGATTGCGGAAATGTTTCAATCCCGTTGCCGGGATTCATTGGTTTGAAAGTGAAAACTTGATGCTTTCCGAATTATGGTTTTTGGGGTTTCAATCCCGTTGCCGGGATTCATTGGTTTGAAAGGGCGAGTTGATCCTGGATGTCGGAGAGTCCGGCCTGGTTTCAATCCCGTTGCCGGGATTCATTGGTTTGAAAGCTTCCGCCTGCTAAAAGTTTTTGAGAAAAAAAGTGTTTCAATCCCGTTGCCGGGATTCATTGGTTTGAAAGCTCGATGACGTATGACTCGATTCTGACACTTTAATTGTCGTTTCAATCCCGTTGCCGGGATTCATTGGTTTGAAAGTCGAAGCTGCGGGCCGCGCAGACGCCCAAATCTTTCTGTTTCAATCCCGTTGCCGGGATTCATTGGTTTGAAAGTCTCAAGAGCCTGCTCAAACAAAAGGTGATCCGAAATGTTTCAATCCCGTTGCCGGGATTCATTGGTTTGAAAGTCCGTCCTCTGTAACCCCGATGAATGGGCGTTTCCAGAGCCGGTTTTGGCGGACCCGATCGCGAATGGGCGTTTCAGCGATCGCCGATCGCCCACCCGCCGGAACCCAAAACGCTGAAAGTATTGAATTGTCGAGGTTCTGGCGATTTGGCGGACCCCCCGGGGAAATCGACCGAGCTTCGGTCCGCCAAAATTGCATGAATCAATTATAGGATAGTCGCCGTCTCATGTCTAGGGGGTGGCGTGCCATAAACCACCGTCCGCTTCACCGCCGTCGCATCCAATATATAGATGCAAACCGCATCCTCCCCAGACTTGATCAACTTCTCGATCTGGTGTTGCAGCGTCACGAACTGTTTGGCACTCAAGAAGCACTCGAACAAACTGTACTGCTTCCAAGTCCCGTAGCCGCACAGGAGATCGTGGAGTCGCTGGCGCCGCTTGTTCCCCGCCTTCGTCGCCGGGACATCATAAACCACGAGATAGAGTAACGGTTTCATCGTAACACCAAGGGTTTGTAGGGGACATTTTCCTGCAAGTGGCGGCCGAGGAGTCGGGCCTGCAATTCGATCGCCCGCTGATAGGTGCAGCGGTAGCCGAAAACCGGATGTTTGAACTCCGAATTAAACTTTTGGTTAGCCGCTTCCAAAAACGCCCGCCGCCCCTTATCTTCCAGGCGAAACGACCCCAAACTTTCGGTAAAATCCTCCGGTTTAATTGCCTTGCGGCTGAGTACCGACAGCACCAAATTATCCGCCACCAACGCCCGCATTTCCTCCATCAAATCCAACACCAAAGCCGGTTGTCCCCGGGTGGTTTCGTGGAGGTAGCCGATATAGGGATCTAACCCTGCCATATGAGCCGCCGCCGTGACTTGCACCCGCAACAAACCGTAACTAAAGTTTAACAAAGCATTGACGCGATCGCCTGCGGGACGACGGTGGTGCGATCGGCCCAAAAACTCCCACCCCTCGGGCAACAGTTCCGGCCAGCGGGCGAAATATTCCCGCGCCACCGTCCCCTCAATTCCCCGCACTTGGTTGAGGTTTTCTTGTTTCCAAACCTGAGCTTTATATTGTTTGAGAGGATTGTCTTTTTGCCCCCGCCGATAGAGGACATTATATTGATTATGAATTTTAGCAGAAACGATAGTTTTAACCAACTCCAAGCGACGCTCTGGGTCGGCGTGCAGGGCATATTGAGCCAGTCGTAATTGACCATTTTTGGAATAGCTGGGCAAGGCCGAACCGAGATGTTTTCCAAAGCTGGAAAGGTAGTGAACCGGCATCCCCAACTCCAACGCATAGCAGAGGGCGTCCCCGCTAATGCTGGGATTTCCCATCAGTACGATTTGTTCGACAGTTTGGGCGGCGACGGACTGTTTCTTCCAGGTTCCGTCCTCCTGGGGAATTGCGACTTTAAAGGCTTCATATTTTTTGCTTAACATCGAGCCAGGTTGGGTGAGGTAGAGTATAGACATGATAGTTTCAGGTGTGTAATTGTGTCCTTCTCCCCCCTTCCTCCCCCCTTACTCCCCCCTTACAAAGGGGGGCTGGGGGGGATGGGGGCTGGGGGGGATCTTCTGTTTCTTATCAATGGGAAACGATCCCCCATTATCCCCCTTAATAAGGGGGACTTTGATTGATTCTCCCCCCTTTCCAAGGGGGGCTGGGGGGGATCT
>NZ_JAYFER010000324.1:0-26809 GCF_055795065.1 Lyngbya sp. CCY1209 | reverse complement strand
TGTGATACCAAACTTCGGAACATACAGACAGTTATAAGGCTGGTCAGGGGTGCGTCCCTTATATCCATCCAAGGGGAAGAAAGCCTTACCAGGAAGTTATTTCGGGCATTTCAGCCCTATTTCGTTCCTGAACGAATCGCACTGCAGCTAATATAGTAGCAGACGTGCCTCGGCAATCCGCCCCATCGTTTTCTCCGGTCTGCGATCGGACAAAACAAATTAGAGAGAAATTTGAGTACAATTGTGGACTCGATTCCTCAAAGGTTGCGGATTTGTCCGTCGAGAAATGGGATTCAGTACAATAGGCAGATTGGCTGAATTGTTACGGCACGAACAATCACCGTGATTGAGCCCGATCGCCCGACCCATCCCAGCCACCGATGGGTTTGTCCGCGTTGATGTCGGTTCGGTATCTGCCGGAATGTCGCGGTCCCGTCCGAAGTTTCCGGATGGCGACTGTTGCGACAATACCGGCGGAGGCGACTCCCGCATCAATTGAGACCGGGTGCGAAGGGCTAGTGCCACCTGCAACATCATGCAAATTCCTGCATGGGATGTGTCTCCCCTGGTAAGAGGTTTTATGAGTCCTTCTCCGAATCAACCCCCCCAAGTTCCAAATTCTCCGCCGTTCCCACCGGAACGACCCGACGAGTCCAATATTGATTCTCAACCCACTCCAGATCAGACCGTGGATATCGAACCGGAGGCGGAGCATTCCCAACCGGAACCCGCCGCGCCCCCTCCCCCCCCGGAGGGAGCCGCCGAACCGTCCCCAGCTTCTCCCACGGAGGGCAAACCGGACGAAACGTCCGATGCCAATCCTTCCGGGTTTCACCCCATCCCCTCTCCGAGCGAACCCCGCCAATATCGGGCGATCGGTTTGGTGCGGGGCTGCTACAAGGCGTCGGACGAACAGTTCACCCAAGGTATCCTCCAAACCGTCGAGGGCACTGAAATTGATGCCGTCCTCCTCGGGCGGGTGATGAGTTTGGTCAAAAAACACGTCGATTTAGAACAAGAACATCTCTGGGTCGTCTATCCCCGCACCCGACAGAAGCAAGAAGACCTTCACGTTCAAATTATGGGAATTTGGGAGCCGGAAACCCTCAAAAAAGAGGATGAGTCTTCCCCGGAACTCCCCAATGGCAATTCGGCCGCCGATTCGGAGGCGGAAGAAGACCGGCCCGAAATGATTTCTTTCGGACCCCAGGCTCTGCCGGATATCGAACACGGCTATTTTTCGATTCGCGGAGAGGTGGTTTACCAGTCCCAGGATGAGAATCGGTACACCATCATCAAAATTCGCCAATCTTCCCGCAAGGAGAACGAAAAACCCAAGTTCTTCAAGTTGAAGTTGTCGGGGATAGCGGGGCTGCGACCCGTCGGACATTTTTGGGATCTCCATGCCCGCCTGGATGGAAGCGATCTGGTGATCGAGGAAAGCCACGATATCGGGTCCCTGGCTCCGCAGCGGGGGGGTAAAAAGCCCTTCAACAGGCGAAGACCGAAGGAGAATTTCTCCCGCCCCTCCCGCCAGGATACTAGAGTACGCCGCACCTCCTCCCCGGGTTCGCCCGTCCCCAAGCCCGTGCGACGCAAACCGCCCAAAACTGAAGAGTAGTTGATTTGAGTGGGGATAATTCGCGGATTATCCCCGCGATCGCACCGTTGCGAGAGGGAGAATGGGGAATGGGGAATTGAAATTGCGATATTCATCCACGGACTCGGGAATAGCACAATTATTTGATTTTGTCAAGCCCCGGCAATTTGGGACAGAAAAAACTCGTTTCTTTGCGACAGGAGTAGGGGTTGCGATCGCGGCGGGATAGCCCGGAACTGGAAACGGTCGGATCGGGGTTTGGGGCGATCGCGCCCTCAGATTGATCGAATTTAAGCGGATCTGGATACAAGAAAGGTATCATCGCATTTTCAATTAATTTAGCAAATGAGAAAAATCCTGTCAAGTGACGGTTTTTCGTGGCGACAATGGGAATCATTCTCACACAAAATTTAACAATTTAATCGAACATTTCAATCGAAATCGACGAAAACATAACCGCATCTAATCTAATCCAGGCGAATTTGGGAGCCCCAGATATCCTGGGGGACGAAAGAGCGATCCATCGGAACGGACGCCACGGGTTCCGTCAAGGTGAACGTCCCCGCCTCGATCCACCCCTTCAACTCCTCCGCCACCTCGCGGGAACGGGCGATACTCGCCAGGGGGGCGGTGCGGACGGTTTTCCCCTCGATCTGAATCCGACCGCTCTTGAGTTGGGCGTAAGTGACCAGACCGAAAGTGGGGCGAACCCGGCGGGGGATGGCGAAATCGACCACCGGGGCGACGATATCCTCGTCGCGGACGGAGGCTTGCAGGACGACTTCCTCGTTGAGGACCGGCAGGGGCACGCCGATGCCCAACATCAGGGACGGGCCGTAGTTCTTGAAATAGCAGCCCCGCACCCAATAGGGGTTCATCTGCTTGGCGTCCCCGATCGCCGCCAGGGTAGCCGCCGGACCGATGGGGGTCTGGTTGGGGAGGCGCCTCTGTAGGGGGAAATGCTGGGTTCCCTCCCAGGTGATGTAGCCGACCCCGCCGCCGAGGAAGATGCGGGTGCCGATGCCGACGAGTTTCAGTTCCGGATCGTTGAACAGGGGGGCGATCGCCCCGGGGTTGGAGTAAACGGCGTTGCCCAGAAACGGCTGTAAAGGACCGAGGTAGGTACACAAAAGGCGATCGCCACCGTTGACCCCGACGATAAAATTTTGGTAGAGGTTGCGGGGGTTGAACAGGTAAAACTGGTTGATCGTATCGCGACTGACGGAGGTTTCAAAGGAACTGCGGGGGTAGCAGTCCGAGGCGATGCCGACGGCTTGCAGGTGGACGGTCTTGCCGGCGATCAGGTCTTCGATGACGTGGCCCCCGCCCCGTTCCCCCGGTTCGTCCCCCTCCTTGACCATCTGACCGGCGCCGATGTAGAGATCGACTGCCCCGAAGCCGCTGTAGGCGGGGACGCCGTTGAGCCAGCAGGTGCGGATGTTGATGGGGGGGTCCGTATGTCCGAGGTTGATCATCGCCCCCGAAGATTCCATCGGTTCAAAGGTTCCGGCGGTGATGACATCCACTTCCCGGGCGACCTGGGCGACGCCGACCTCTGCCACTCGGGCTTTGAGTTCTTCGACGGTCAGGACGACGGCTTTTCGGTTATTAATTTTGTCGTTAATTTCGGCGATCGTTCTCATGGGGGGGAGTAGGGAATGGGGAATAGGGAGTCGGGAATAGGGAATAGGGAGTCGGGAATAGGGAATAGGGAGTCGGGAATAGGGAATAGGGAGTCGGGAATAGGGAATAGGGAGGGTGAATGGCATTTGCCCCGACAATTTTCGATCTTTTATGTCCTTATAAAATATCGGGAATCTGCGTCATCTGCGAAATCTGCGGAAGGGAAGGGGAAAAGTGATTGAAAATCAAGGGCCGCACACCTCCTCGACCAGCATTGTTTCCGGGGAATACTCGGCTTTGAAGGCCGGTTCCCACCAGTCTCCTTGCCGTTTGATATTGCCGTCGCGATCGGCCAAAACATAGTTGGTGGGACGGATCATTACCGTCGGGCAGTAGATCCGAAAATCGGCGGTCAAAACGTCGCCATCGTCGTATTCTAAAGTTGCAGTGGCGAGGTACAAACCGGGTTCGTCCAAGGCCCTTTTGTCTTCGACGATCGCCCCGACACCGGCAGAGGCGATGGGCGGATCGAAGGTGAATCCGACCAATCCTAAAAATGTGAATAAAATGAATGGATTGAATTTCATATTTTTTGATGGCGGTTTTTAATCCGATTGGATACATCCGATCCCCCATTATCCCCCCTGAAAAGGCGGACTTTGAGGCGATCGCCGGACTGGACCCGATTCAATACTACTCGATGCTGGATAGTTTACCCCCCATTTTTAACATCATCGATTCGCGATTCTCCCCCTTCCGGGTCGATCGCATTTGACTCGGACTCGGGAACGGGGTCGAATTGGCGAGGGGGTGGGGTATCCCAGCGATCGAGAATATCGCGAACCAGGATTTCTTGGATCAGGACTTGTCCGACGACGGCCAGGGGGAGGGCGAGGAACAGCCCCCAAAATCCGAAGAAGGTGAGGAAGAAGCCCTGGGCCAGGAGGGTGACGGCGGGGAGGAGGGAGACTTGTTGGGCCATCAGATAGGGCATGACGACGGCGGTTTCCGCCTGTTGGATGAGGACGTACAAAATCAGGACGAACATGGCTTTCCAGGGGGAGTCCGGGAGTGCGATCGCCATCGGGGGGATGACGCTGAGGATCGGTCCGATATTGGGGATCAGGTTCAGGACGCCGGCGAGGATGGCGTTGGCGAAGGCGAGGGGGACCCGCAGTATCCACAACCCGATCAACGTGGCGACGGTGACGACGAGGGTGTTGAGGACGGCGCCGACCACCCAGCGGCCCAGGGCAATTTCGCAGCGATCGAGAATTTCGTCCATCCGCCGCCGGTAGAAGGCAGGAATCATCCGCAACGTGGTGCGGCGGTAGGCCCGGGGGTTGGCGAGGAGCATCAGGGCGAGGACCAACACTAACAGCAGGCTGACCAACCCGCCGACGGTGGTTTCGACGACGACACCGAATCCCCCGATCGCTTGATTTCCCAGGAGTTGCAGTTGTTCGACGATCTGATCGACCCGAATTTGTCGGACTTCCCGGTTGAGCTCGGACAGGTACTCTCGCAGGGGGCCTTTGAGGTGGGTCCGCAGGTAGTCCAGCCAGAAGTTGAGTTGTTGCAATCCCTGTTGGAGGCCGGCGGGGACTCGGTTGGCCAGTTGTTCAAATTGGTCGATCAGGGGGGGGACGACCAGGAGGAAGCAACCGACTATCGCCAGGAAGAATAGGCTGACGGAGAGGAAGGCGGCCAGCGATCGCCGCAAATGCAGTTTTTGCAGTTGGCGGGTGAGGCGGTTGAGGGCGGTGGCGAGGACGACGGCGGCGAAGACTAGCAGCAGGGCTTGTCGGACCTGCCACAGGATATACATGGCGGCCAGAAAAGCCGCGAAGCCGATCGACTGACCGAGGTTCATGGGAATTGACAATTGATAATTGACAATTGATAATTATCAATTCATTTGTGAATTGCTGATTCTGAATACATTAGATCTGCGGTATCGGTTTTGACAAGGTGGAGGCGTGTTGGTGGGCAACCCTGTAAGGTTGCCCCCACAGTTGAGTATTGAGGGGATTGATGGGTGCGATCGTCCTTACCCTCGCCGAGGGCTGGTATTGTCGAGTCCGGTGTCCGTCCACCTTATACCTTATATCTGTGCCCGCGATCGCATCCCCAGCAGAACCGCCAGCACTGAGGAGGGGAGGAGGACGGCAAATAGAGCGATCGCGTCGGTGCCGGGGATGGCCAGGAGGGGGCCGACATATTTGATCAGCAGGGAGATGCTGAGGGAGAGGAGGGCGATTTTGAGCAGAAATCCGAATTTGTTGTCCATCTGGGTGGGGTTCCGTGGGTGTCCGATTTTTAGCTTATCACCGGATCTGCCCGCTGGGTGAGGGTTGGGGCGATCGGGGCGGGGGTTGAAAAAAAAATTTTGGGCGAGGTGATATGAATCGGTGGGGGGGCGGGTAAGTTAGAACTACGGAAAACAAATAAACCTCTTTCCCCCGAGGAGAAACAATTATGAAGACCGAACTAAAAGCCAAATTCCTGCAACACATTTCCCAGAAGAAAAGAGAAGGTGGTTTCACCCTTATCGAACTGTTGGTTGTAATCATCATTATCGGTATTTTGTCCGCGATCGCCCTGCCTTCCTTCTTGAACCAGGCAAACAAAGCGAAGCAATCTGAAGCCAAGCAGTACCTCGCATCCATCAACAAAGGTCAGCAAGCCTACTTTGTAGAAAATTCGGATTTTGCAACGGGAATCGAAGAGTTGGGCCTCGGCATCGCCACTGCAACGCAAAACTATACCTATGGCCTGGCTGCAAGTTCAGCAGGATCTGCCGCCAATACAACTGCAGTAGCCTCTGGTCTTCGTGGATATGGTGGCTTGGTATTTTTGGTTGATGCCGGTGATTCTCAGACCAGTCAAAGCATCATCTGTGAGTCCACTTCTGCGGATCAAGTTGCCGGTTTTACTGCTGGGAATAGCCTGTGTGGTGCCAACTTTGAAGCATTGTAATTTGATGGATGACACAATTACCAATCTGACCACTGAATGGCGTTTGAGTAGTTACGGTTTGCAGGGGTTATACATCTAGTACATCTAGGAAGTCGTCCCTGTCAATATCAAACCAGACAATGCAAAAAATCCTTGCATCTTGAAAGAATAGGTAGTACATCAGTGCTACCTATTTTGTATTAAAAATTATTGATTTATAGTTTTCATTGAATGAATTATTGGCATTATGATTAATAATGATTCATCCAACCATTCAATATCTGGATTATCCGAAATAGACATTTGTTTTCGGGAAGGAAATTATCAAGAAGCTTTAAGTTTATGTGAAGAAGCAATTAATAATAATCCCGATTGCAAATCTAATTACTGGCAGTTGGGTTTAATATTACTGTTGCAAGGTCAAGAGGAAGAAGCACAGGCAACTTGGCTATTTGCCATGAGCGATGGCAACCCCGAGCAGATGGAACGATGGACAATAGAACTCCTTCAGGTTTTGGATGCAGAAGCAAATCGCCGGAGTTCTTTAGAAGATTATTCCGTGGCTTGGATGATTCGCCAACACATCCGAGAAATTAATCCGATCAATATTAATAATATATTGCAGTTAATTGATTTATCAATTACTCTGGAAACTTATACGGGAAATCAGTTGGCAGAATTCGGTCTGATTTCTTTGTTTCAAAACGAATCGATTAATGTCAATCTCGATTTAATTCTGCACGTCTGGAAAAAACTTTTAATTGCCGCTCCGATCCATCCGACATCTTTAGAATTTGCCCGCACCTGCATTCATCATGTAGGAAAGCAACCGGAGTTTGTCACAAGTGTAACTCCGATGTTATACGAGATTGCCTATTCTTTTAACCGCCTAAGTATCGCCAAGCGCTATGGGGAATTATTTTTGAAGATGGCGCCCGATCATGAGGAGGTGTTGCGGGCAATAGCGGATTTTAGTCTTCAATTGAATGAATATAAAGAGGCGATTGAATACGCCAAGCATTGTTACAATTTGACTGACCTACCCCATTTAAAAATTCCCAGAAATCAGTTGATTATAAATGGCCTAATGGCCGAAGGAGGATGTACGAGTGAAGTTAAAAATGCGCTAAAAAATCAAGAGTCACTGCTCGACTCACTCTTTCTCAATCCTGCGCTCGATTTGGGGCAATCGGCCATCACATTATACAATTCGAGTTTTTTATTTCCCTATGTTAGAGACACCCCAGCAGCCAATATAAAGATCAGATGCCAAGTTTCCGATTTCTGCCAGAAAAATTTGGCCACCAATCATCTGGAAACTATCACCAAATATCAATCCAGACATGGGCAACAAAAATCGCCCAATAATTTTAACCGACCCCTCAAAATTGGCTATGTCTCTCATTGCTTGAGACGGCATTCAGTCGGTTGGTTATCTCGCGGGCTTTTCAAACATCATGATCGTGAAAAATTCCAAGTTTATGCTTATCTACTGGCCGCAGAAAATCGACAAGATCTGCTGCAAGACTGGTATGTAAAGCACGTCTATCGGGCTTATCAGTATGGAATCGTGAGTACAGAAGTCGCCGAGCAAATCTATGAAGATGAAATTGATATTCTGATCGATCTTGATAGCCTAACTTTAACCAATACCTGTGCAATTATGGCACTCAAACCTGCCCCCATACAAGTGACCTGGCTGGGTTGGGATGCCTCTGCAATACCGACAATTGACTATTTTATCGCCGACCCCTACGTTTTGCCAGAAAATGCCCAGGACTATTATCCAGAGACAATCTGGCGACTACCTCAGACCTATATCGCCGTGGACGGCTTTGAGGTAGACCTTCCCAGTTTGCGACGAGAGGATCTCGACCTTCCCCAAAATGCCGTTGTCTATTTGAGTGCTCAACGAGGCCCCAAGTACAATCCTGAGATGGCAAAGCTACAAATACAAATTATTAAAGAAGTCCCAAATAGTTATTTGATCGTCAAGGGATTTGGCGAACAGGAATCTATCAGTCATTTATTTTGTGCATTGGCAGAAGGGGAGGGTATCGGTCGGAATAGATTGCGTTTTATTAATCGCGTAGGTTTGGAAGAAACCCATCGGGCAAATTTGGCAATTGCAGATGTGGTTCTGGATACTTATCCCTACAATGGTGCAACAACAACATTAGAAACCCTGTGGATGGGTATTCCCATTGTCACGAAAGTCGGACAACAATTTGCATCTCGCAATAGTTATACCATGATGATGAATGCGGGAATTACCGAAGGCATTGCCTGGAGTAATGAAGATTATGTAGAGTGGGGCATTCGTTTGGGAAGGGATGAAGATTTGCGAAAACAAGTATCGTGGAAGTTGCGACAGTCCAAACGCACCGCACCTTTATGGAATGCCAATAAGTTCGCACGACAAATGGAAGAAGCCTATCAGAAAATGTGGGAAATATATATGACGGGAGAACAATAAATAATGATTTTAATATCGACGTTTTTTTGACATATTAGCAACCACTTAATTAAAGAAATAGGGAAATTTTGATAATGAATAGTGATTGGATTGTAGCAATACACGAACGGGCAGAAAAATTTTTGGAAAATCGCCAATATGAAGAGGCGATTAGCTATTATGAATCGGCAATTGAGGCACAACCAGAGAACAGATATTATTATTTTTATCTCGGCTTGATGTTTCTCTTGCAAGGTCAAGAGGAAGAATCTCAAATGACCTGGTTGTTGGCACTCGCCGAGGAAGATGCCGCCAAAATTGATGATTGGAATGCTGAATTAATTGGCATTCTCAATAAAGAAGCAAATCGTCAGGTCAAATTCGAGAATTATCAATTGGCATGGGTGATTCGCCAACAGATTAGGGAACTGAATCCTACCGATATCAATAATTTACTTCATTTGGTTGATTTGTCCATTGAAATTGACATTTATACCAATGAAACCTTAGCCGATTATCAAATAATCGATCGGTTACAAAATTGCACCTCCCCTGAAGATTTAAATCAAAATTTATTAATTCATGTCTGGGATCGAGTTGTCAAAGTTGCAGACTTAGAGCCATCGTCCTTAGAATTGACAAAAGCGATCGCCCCTCATGTTAAAGAGAGTCAAGCGTTCATCAAAATTATTTTAGATTTAAACTGTGAGTTAGCCCATGCACATCAACACTTGACAGCCATTGAATTTTGTAAAGTTGGCTTACAGGTTGACCCTAAAAATTTAAAATTACTCAATCCTATTGTTAACTTATTCACCGAGACGGGTAACTATTCCCAGGCGATTCAATATGCTCAATTTGCGTATTCGGCTGCGGCTACCGCGGCTGGAAAACTTGTTCAAAGTTTAGTTATTATAAAAAGCATGATGAGTGCAGGTGGGCTTTGGGATGAACTATTTCCTTTGATTGAACAGCATAAATTATTGATCGACCAAGTGCTTGCCGAAAATCCTCAGAATTTGGGGACTTCCGAAATTTCTATGGGGCTGTACAGTGCATCTTTTTATTTTCCCTATATTGAAGATCATCCCCAAAACAATATTCAAATTAGAAGAAAACTCAGTCAGTTGTGTCAATCCAACGTTGAAATGGCTTGTCCCGACCGAATTGAAAAGTTTAAAAATCAAAATATTAGCTTATTAAAAGCAAATTTTCCGAGCAGAAAAAAACTCAAAATTGGCTATATTTCCACTTGTTTTAAGAGGCATTCTGTCGGTTGGTTATCTCGCGCTTTATTCAAACATTGCGATCGCGATAAGTTTGAAATTTATACATATATGAAAACATCTCAAGCCGTGCGCGACCCAATTAAAGATTGGTATATGGCTCACTCAGACGAAGTATATCAATATAGTTTACCTAAATTAGAATTGGCCGACAAAATCAACTCTGATCGACTCGATATCTTGGTCGATCTGGATAGTTTAACTTCAAATACAATTTGTGGGATTTTAGCACTCAAACCGGCACCCATACAAGTGACATGGCTGGGTTGGGACGCTTCCGAAGTCCCAACCATTGATTATTTTATTGCCGACCCTTATGTTTTACCCGAAGATGCTCAAAACCATTATCAAGAAACAATCTGGAGATTGCCTCAAACTTATTTAGCCGTCGATGGTTTTGAAATATCCGTCCCAACGATTACCCGTGTTGATTTAGGTATTCCTGATGATGCTATTGTCTACTTGGGCGCTCAAAGAGGGCCTAAGTATAATCCCCACATTGCCAATCTACAGCTAGAAATCTTGAGAGAAGTTCCTAACAGTTATTTTATGGTCAAAGGATTTGGTGAACAAGAATCTTTGAATCGCTTCTTTTTTGATATGGCAGATCTACAGGGAATCGAGAAGGAAAGAATTAAATTTCTGCCACGAGTTCAATCAGAAGAAATTCATCGAGCCAATTTACAAATAGCAGATGTTGTTCTGGATACTTATCCCTATAATGGGGCTACAACAACAATGGAAACCCTGTGGATGTGCATTCCGATGGTGACACGAGTGGGTGAACAATTCGCAGCCCGCAATAGCTATACAATGATGCTCAATGCTGGCATTACCGAAGGGATTGCTTGGACTGATGAAGAGTATGTTGAGTGGGGAATTCGCTTAGGTAAAAACGAAAAACTTCGTCAGGAAATATTCTGGAAGTTACGCCAATCTAAGCAAACTGCTCCTTTGTGGAACGGTCAGCAATTTACCCGCGAAATGGAGAAAGCCTATCAGCAAATGTGGATGCAGTATCTTGAGAGTTAAATTTGAGTGATAACAACAGTTTTTAAACTTTATTACTGAATTAAAATAGTGAATAAGAATGTCCGTCAAAAATGAATCACGTCTACAACGAAACATTCGTGATCAGTTCGACTTAACTCTCTATCCAAGAGTCTCTATACAAACCTCCGTCCAGGAAGGAAAAAAACGATAACATTTCTTAAATTAGGGACAACAAATAACCTCTTTTAACCCAAGGAGAAACCATGATGAAGAGTGAACTTAAAGCCAAATTTCTGCCACACATTTCCCAGAAGAAAAGAGACGGTGGTTTCACCCTGATCGAACTGTTGGTTGTAATTATCATTATCGGTATTTTGTCCGCGATCGCTCTGCCCTCCTTCTTGAACCAAGCCAACAAAGCCAAGCAGTCCGAAGCCAAGCAGTACCTCGCTTCCATTAACAAAGGTCAGCAAGCATACTACGTTGAAAACGGTGAGTTTATCACAGATCTAGGTCAAATTGGACAGTTAGGACTCGGCATCAGAACAGCGACTGCCAACTATACTTATAATCTGGAAGGGCAAATCATTGGTGGTAATAGTGGAGCCGTTGCCTGGACCGATCAAGCAGCAAATGGTTTGAAAGCATACGCAGGGGTAGTCTTTTTGACAGATGCCGATGGTGTATTGAGTTCCCAAAGCATAATCTGTGAGTCGGAAGAGGCAAAAGAAGATGCAGACAGTCCAGGTGCTATTTCCGAATGCGGGGGTGATTATCCCAACCCTGTGTAATTTCGTCTGGCTTTTTCAAGCTAGATAGCTGGTCTAAAGTAGCCAGTAAGGCTAATTGGTCAAATTTGCTTCAGGTACAATCTGTTTTTCCCTCGGCAGAAGCTGTTGGTAATTTTACGGTATTTAATATCAAGGAAAATAAATATCGACTCATTGTTAGCATAGATTATCAACGGCAATTGATTGACATTAAATATGTCCTAACCCCTACAGAATATGATGCAGTCTTAAACAAACCTCGCTAAGTCAGAATTCAACTTTTAAATGATTCAGGTTACTCATAGTATAATTGATGGTAGATTTTGTGATTGAGTTTCGACGATCGCATCTCGATTTTCATTCTCCAAGTCAATTTTACCCTTGACGACGCTCGAAAGCGTTTGCCACTGCACTTGACTCAACTGGCCGATAATTGAGATTTCCGGCCCTTCGGAAACATCCAAATCTTCTTCCATCATCAGATTCATGGCGACACTGGATAAAGCCATATCTGCATCTTGTTCTGAAATATTGCGACAGTCTACCAAAAGGGTAATCTCATTGTGATCGGAACGAGATGCGATCGCCTTGAGTACCGCTTGCAATTCCAGAGCCAAGGACTCTTCAGGCCGTGACCAATCCGGGAAAATCATTAGATTTGTTTCTCTCAGTCGTAGCCGTTCTTGCAAATCCGGCAAATATTTTCTTTGTAAAAACTCGACATCATTATCTCGAATTCGCAGCAGTTCCTCGAATTTTTCTTCCAAAAAATCGATGGAACGGTCGATATCGAATAATTCGGCTCGTTTTTGACCCGCGATCGCCATTTGTTTCCATGCCTCGGGATTTTTGGTCAGACCCATCAACGCTTCCGCCAGAGCAAAAGCATTTCCGGGGGGAAACGTCAACCCGCCAACCCCGGGTTCCACAATTTCGGCCGATCCGCCAGTACCGCTGGTAATCAGCGTCAACCCCGCCGCCATCGCTTCAACTTGCGATCGCCCGAATGGTTCCTCCCAAACTGAAGGGAAAACCAAGACATTATGAGTCGCGAAAAGATCGACTAATTCTTTATGCGGTATGTACCCCAGGAAATGAACCTTATTTTCAAAACCGCGAGTTTTGGCAACCGTTTTTAAATGATTCAGAAAATCTTGATTGGGTGCATCCCCGGCGATCGAGCATTCAAAATCTACACCAGCATAATGTAAAATTGCCAAAGCTTCGATTAAAGTTTGCGGCCCTTTGTAGGGCAACACTAAACTGGCGAAAACAATCCGCAGCTTATCTAAATTGGGCAAGCAGCACATTCGGAACTGCCGAACAAATGCCCCCGGATAAACCACGCCAATTTCGTCGAGGGGATAACCCTGTTTGATGACACCTTGTCGGCCGTAGTCGCTGTTGGCTCCGACCCAGTACAAAGGACTATTGGGAGTACAATCGATGGGATATCCCGGTTGAGCAAATCCCAGTAAATGAATGACTGGGATCGATTGTTCTAAAAAGGGTAAGAAAACGGCATTGGTGAGCAGATCGATGTTCCCGACCAAGCAAACATCGGGGGCGTAGTTTTCGATTGTTTCTCTGATGACGCGATCGTTATGTTCGACAATTCGTCGCACTTCCGACTCATCTTCAAACTGTTTTGGAGGCAAATTTTCGTAAGTGCCACACAGCAAGAGTTCGCGAGTGACATCCGGTTCCGGCGATTTAATTTCTCCCAAATAAGGGGCATCGGATGCGAGTGCGTGGATTGTATGACCCCGCTTGCCGAGTACGTTGGCAAAGTCGCAAATCCGGCGGCCATATCCTCCCAATTCTTGGGGCGGATAGAGATTGTTGATTACCAAGATGCGTTTGGGCTGAGTTTTGGCGATATTTGTTTCGGATAAATGGGTTGGAAAGAGATTAATATTTTGACTTGCTTTGATATCACGAATATGACCGTCAATTGCTGTTGCTTTTTCATCCCAACTCATATTTTTATAACAAGTCTCCAGCAAAGACCACAGCGATACATCTTCGGGTTTTATTTGTACCAAGTGTTCGAGAATATTGGTGGCTTCCTGAATCTCGTTTAAAGCCATCAAAACCTCGGCTAATTTTTTCATTGTCAGAGGGTTTCGACGTTCTAAACTGACGGCTTTATTAAACAACTGTTTTGCTTCTTTTAAGTCTCCCAACTTGACCGATAATTGTCCGAGTTGTATTAACGAATCAACATCTGATGGGTTGTCTGCGATCGCCCGGTCGAATGCAAAAATCGCTTTGAGAAAATGTCGTCCTGCGATTAACTGTTCGCCGTTCCGATAGGCTCTGGTTTGCGGTCGATTATTGATTGTGTAATCGATTAAATTGCGATCATTAATTTGATAATGTTTGAGTTTTCCGACCTGAGTAACCAGATTCTCATCATGAAGAAAATAACCGCTGTAAATAGTTTCGACAAGGCGATCGCAATCGTGTACAAAAACGTCTGTGTGACCGCTATTTAAGGCCAATAACGATGCCGTATATATGCTCTGCATCCTCCCCGGAACGTCCTCTGCATATCCGGCTGGTGCGTCCACGAAGATAAAGTCCCACCGCGTTTCCCAAATGCGATCGGGAAGCTCCATCAACAAACAGTCGATGCCTTGGGCGTGTTGTGCCAACAAATCTAGCCACCGTCTTCTGGTGGTGTTGTAGCGGACTGAATGAGCATCGATTTCCGAACAACTTGCCCTGACTTGGTTCAACCAATCTTGATTGTCTTCTAAAAATACCGTTTTCCCATTTTCATTCACTTCTATCCAAAACGGACTATCTTTGCCGACACCGAAAATCAAAAAGTTACCCGGTGCTTTTTCTCCAACTCTCTCGGTAATGTACGAATATTCTGCCCGAGACATTTGACCCGGATTATTTTCGACCAGTTGGACGATCTGATTTCTAAATTTTTCGAGTGACGGAGATAATTCGATTTGCAAACTTTTCTCGGAATCTGCAATTTGAATGACCGGCAAGTTTTTGGCTCGGCTTATTCCTGCTTTTGGCTCGTCTTCCAATTCAATTTTGTATTGAATTTGAGGCAAAAGTGCCGACCACTGCCTCGGATTTAAATTTCTCAATAAATGGATGTTCGGTTCTTCTTCGATTTCGATCTCTTCTTCCATTAAAATCTGCATGACCGCACCCGAAAGCAACAGATTTGCCTGTTCTTCTGAAACGCGATCGCTTTCAATCAACAATGTGATTCGATCTCGATCTTCGGATTTTAAGACAGCTTTGATAACTTTTTCTAAACTGACAGATGCTTCTTCCTCGGATTCCCAATTGGGAAAATAAATTAAGTTGATTTCTGTCAGCTCAAACGGAATTAAAGGCGATCGATAAGGTGCAACTTTCCATTGTCCGGTTTGTGGTGATTCTGTCCGCGAACCGCTCACCACATAACCTCGAAGATGTTCCGGCAAAGACCATTGCACCCTCGGATCAGGTTGATGTTCGACGGGTTCGACATTTCCCCGCCAAGCGACTCCCATGATTTGTGCCGTTTGATAAATCATGGTGTTCCAGCCTTTTTCTTTGAAATAATCCAACCCCTGAGAGACATCGGGAGAAGCCAGATCGTGGAATAAAATTAAGGCATCTTCATCGGCCAGTTTTTCGCAGGCGATCGCATCATCGAGGGGACCGGGAGCCTCATGGTTTCCATCAATAAAAATTAAAGACCATTTATAATCAATTTCACCGGCAAATTCTTCTACTTTTGCCGGACTGTAACCCGCCATCAAATTGACTAAATCTAATACTTTAGCTGCTCTAAGACAGCTACTGACACTTTCATAAAATTCCGGTTGAGCCAACAGGGGATCGACGACATCAAGCTCAACTCCCGCCAAAGCCAAGTGACAGGCTGACCACCCCAACCAACAACCGATTTCTAAGGCTTTTTTACCCCGAAATCTGAGGGCCGTATTGTAGAGAACGTGAGCTTCATCTCGGTTCAGGAATCCGACACCTGGATATCTGCGATCGACATAACGATTATGGGGAACTTCTTTTCGGGAATATCGCCAACGTGAATATCTTTTGTCGCCAATAATTAAATTTGGAAAAGATTCGTCTGGCAATATTACCAACATTCCTGGTGAAACATAATCTCCCGGCTGCAATGAAAAAGATTTCACTTTTCTGGCTCCGTATTTTACACTCAGTTAAATTTATTTTTAAGTTTGTTGATTTTTAAGATAACAATATCCTCTGCAATCTCAAATTATCACAGAGGAGCGACCATCGCTAAGGAAACCAGTTTTCATCCAAAACTTGCTCCAAATCCGCGATGGGAACTTCGGGGAAAGTGTCAACTGCCATTTGTGACCGAGCCGCCGCAATTTCCCGACCATCTTGATAACACTGCTCGAAGATTTGTTGCAAATAGGGTTTGAGACTCGGACTGTCTTCCAACTCATCTTGAATTTGCTTGCGAAAATTGGTGATCTCTGCCTGCCAATGACCCCGATTGTTAGACCGTTCGGCCTGCCAATACTTTAACTTGAGTAAATGTTCGATCAAATTTCTCAGCAAGCTCTTTAATTTTTTCTTGTCTCGCCGACCCAAATCTTTTATTTCCTCAATCAAATTGTCCAAATCCAGAAAATTAAAAGTTTTATTTTCGAGGTGTTTAACTGTTTCATCGATCCAGAGATTGTAGTCGGTATCATATAAAGTTTCTGGTTTTTGTCTCAGTTCCGGCATGATTGACTTTTCCTCAATTTCATAAAATTTTAATGGGAACTGACTGGCTTAGGGAAACCAGTTTTCATCCAAAACTTGTTCTAAATTTGCGATCGCAGTCGGAGGAAAATGGCTCACGGGTAATCCTGAGATATCAGAAACCAACTCTCGCGCATCCTGATACAGTTCACTCAATCGATCTGATAGGTAATTTTTAAGACTAGGACTCGCCTTTAGTTCCCGATTAATTTGTTTCCGAAAATTACGAATCTCTCTTTTCCAATGATTTTTATTTTCATCTATTTCTGAATCCCAATATGCCAATTTTAATAAATGTTCAAATAATCGCGTCAAAAGACTTTCTAGCTTCCTTTTATCCCTTCTGCTCAAATCTAATACCTCGTCAATTAAGTTCTCCAAATCTAGAGCATCAAAATCTCGACTCTCTAATTTTTGAACCGTTTCCAAAACCCAGAGATTATAGTCGGTGTCATATAACGTTTTTAATTGTTGAGTTGATTCTGGCATCATCTGATTGTTCTGGCTCCGAACTACTTCTCACCGGCGGACTTGGTATCTGATTTTACCTGTTTCAACAACCCCCGATAATCCTTTCTGTCGGGATACAACTCCACCAACTTCTCCAGAGGTACGATCGCTTCCTCCAGTTTATTCTGCTCCAACCGAACCCGAGCCAACCCTTCCAACGCCGTCGGGTTTTCCGGTTCCCGCTGCAAAACCGACTCGTAACCCCGTTCCCGGCTTCGCAACTGCTCGGCAACCGTGGAGGTTTCCTCAACTTCGTTGGACTGGGGGGATTGCAATGCGTCTTTGAAAATTTTGCCGAAACCCGATGACATCATCCCCATAAACGCCACCACACCCACAAACATCATAATTTTTTGGAGTTGCTTGCGACGCTCCATGCGGCGGACGATCGCCTCTCCGTACTGTTTCTTCAGGGACTCCAGATTTTCTGTGGCAGCCATATGCGGGACACCTCGATCGCGCGGATTGGGTCAGATACCCTTCTACATCTCCGAGCATACCCAATTTGTCCGCAAATGCGATCGCCCCCCCGCCAGCGAAACAAGACTTAACATTCCTCCAACCGTCCCGCCAACTCCCGCAACCTGTCCACAAACTGCCGGACTTCCGACTCGAACTGGTGCCAAACCCGAGCATAGCCTTCCAGCAGCCGTTTCGGCGCTGAGAACCGGCAGAAATCAAAACAATGTCGCGAGACAGTGCCAAATTAAATGCTCTTCCCGGTATTGAATTTGGAAAAATAATAGCGCTAATTAATGTATTGGTATCAAAAATGCAGCGCACTTTACAACTCGCCTAGAATCGACTCAAGCATTTCGGGTGTCAAACCTCTATTCTGAGCGTTCTGACTGATTTCCCGGATCACTTCTTCTAAAGGACGAGATGGTTTTACCATCTGTTTCAATTTGAGATTCAGCAATAGGTCAATTTTGCGACGCTCTATTTCTGATGATGACTCATAGGCTTTTGCTGTTTCCGCATCGACTCGGACTGTAATTGTGTCAGTTTTCATGAACCCAAATGATTGCAATAACGGATATTTGTAAAAAATGTTCCGGGAATATTATATCACAACTTTCAACTTTTCAAATTCGTCAGGCGATCGCTTAAAAAATGGCCCATAGTGCCGGATTGCGGTCGATTTCCTGGCGCACCCGGGCGATCGCATCTTCCAACTGCCCCAAACGCCCCAACTCCAGTTCGATATCCGTCGCCAACTCCCGCAACTCAGGGGCCGATATTCGCTTCATAAATACAGTCTCCAGTTTCCAATACCCGACGGCGAAAATGGGGTTCGAGATCCTCAAAGGGTTTCAAATCCACCCATCGCGATGTCAGTGAATTGGCTTCTGCCACGGCTGCAAAATAATCCTTTTTGCTCAACCCTTCCACTGCCAAATCGATGTCAGAAGTTTCGCCAAACCGCCCCCGCACCAGCGACCCGAACAGGATAACCCGCCGCACTCCGAACTGACGCGCCAGCATTTCCACAATTGCATCCGCATCCGATCGCGCCTGCCGTACCTCGTTTTCATTTTGGGCTTCTTGCTGGGCAATTCGCTGTTTCCAATAGGTGACGCGATCGCCCGTCGAAAACCTGTCATGATCCATCCGTTTCCCTCCGGACAATCTTGAAATTTCCCCCAGTTTCACCCTCAATTATACGGTATTATCCCCCAATATGTCAAGCAAATTTAATGTCAATTTTATAGCCGATTTTTGACCGTTTCAACCCACTTTTCAATTCCCCGTTTTGTCGGCTTTCCCGAGGCGGTAAACGTCCAAATATCCCGTTTGTGCTGGGGGCCGTGGCTGATGTGGATGGGCCGAGCGCCCCCGTAGAAATATAACGAATCGAAGGGGAGAGCGCGATCGAGAATCCAGTCCACCAGGCGATCGCTCTTTAAATTGCGAATCAGAAAATCGCAGGACGCACCCAGGCGATCGCAGTAATATCGGCCGTTGCGGTTGATTTCGTGAGCCATGTGCTGGTCTAGATTGGGGGCGACTCGACCGTTTTTAATCCCCGTTTCCGGGTCTTTTTGTTCGAGATATTTTCTCAAGTCTTTCGAGCAGAATCCGTAGGTGAGTTGGAAGCGATCGCGCCCGAATTCGTCGATGATCGGGTCGATAATGTGGCGATTCAAGTCTCGGAGTGCGGCTAGAGTTGCTTCGCTTTGCGGGTAGGGGTCGATGCGATCGCGGTATTTTTGATAGGTTTGGGTGCAGGTACAAAACGCTTCTAAGGAGAGATATTTTCCAAGTTTGACAGCTTTCATCTCGGGCAGTTGCAACTCGGTGTCTTTTACTATAGCATTGTGGGGATAGAAAGAAAGATTGAGAACATTAACCACAGAGGCACAGAGGACACAGAGAGAAAATTTGACTCGTTGTTGGGCTTTAGCCCCGGAGTGCGCTATGGATATAATGGCAAAATTCTCCGATTCCCGACGATCGCACAATTTTTAATAATATGTCAGATTCCCTTTATCCCTGCCTGTACCAACTCAACACCCGCGTCACCCTCACCCGCCTGTCTGCGGAATTGGGGCGCCCCGCTACGTTGGATGATATCCCCGATCGCGATCTGGACGAATTGGCTAATTTGGGCTTCGATTGGATCTACACTCTGGGGGTTTGGGAAACGGGCACCGTGGGGCGGGAGATCTCCCGTGCCAACCCGGACTGGCGGCGGGATTACCTCGATCTGTTGCCGGATTTGGAGGAAGCGGACATCGGCGGGTCGTGTTTTGCTATCACCCGCTATACTGTGAGCGATCGCCTCGGGGATGAACGGGCCCTGCTGCGGCTGCGCGATCGCCTCCACCAAAGGGGATTGAAACTGATGTTGGATTTCGTCCCCAACCATACCGCCTGCGATGGGCCCTGGGTGCGAGATTGTCCCGATTATTACATTCAGGGAACTCCGGCGGATCTCGAACGGGAACCCCACAATTATTTTCAAATCGGCGATCGCATTTTTGCCCACGGCCGGGATCTGTATTTTCCCGGCTGGCCGGACACTTTGCAACTCAACTACAACAACCCGGAAGTCCCCGAAACCATGCTGGGGGAATTGTTGAAAATCGCCGGATTCTGCGACGGTTTGCGCTGCGATATGGCGATGTTGATTTTACCGGAGATCTTCGAGCCAATTTGGGGGCGGCCGATCGCACCTTTTTGGCCCGACGCCATCCGCACCGTCCGCGATCGATATCCGGACTTTACCTTTATGGCGGAGGTGTATTGGGATTTGGAATGGGAATTGCAGCAGCAGGGATTTGATTTTACTTACGACAAGCGACTCTACGATCGCCTCTGCGAAGGTGACGCCCGCCCGGTGCGGGAACATTTTTGGGCGGATTTGGACTATCAAAACAAATCGGTGCGGTTTCTGGAAAATCACGACGAACCCCGCGCCGTGAGCGTCTTCGGCCCCGGCAAACACCAGGCGGCGGCAGTCCTGACTTATTTGTGTCCGGGGTTGCGATTTTTCCACCAGGGACAGCTACAGGGTTGGGCGAAGAAAGTTTCCATTCACCTGTGTCGCAGCCCCGAACAAGCCCGCGATCGCGCCCTGGCGCAATTTTACGAGCAGTTACTCGCCTGCGTGCGGCTTCCGGTTCTGCGAGACGGAAACTGGCAACTTCTCGAATGTACCCCGGCACAACCGGGGGACGACACCTGGGATCAGTTCGTCGCCTTCGCTTGGAGCGAAACCGGGAAGCGGAAGCGGTTGTTGGTGGCGGTGAATTACGCCCCCGAACCCGGGCGGTGTTGCCTGCGGCTTCCCGTCGATAACGACAATTATCCGGTGTATCATTTCGGCGATCGCATGAGTTCCCCCCGCCGCGATCGCGACGGCAACAACTTGCTGCGTCTAAGCCTGTCCCTCGATCTGCCCCCCTGGGGATACACCGTGTTTGACATCGATCCGGCCACCTGAGCCGCCATCTCGGACTCAATTCGGGTCACAATTGAAACAGACACTTCCGAGTTCAGAACGTGGACGAGATCGATCGCTACTATCAACTGCTCAACCTCAAACGCGGCGCTTCCCTGGCAGAGGTGAAACGAGCCTATCGGAATCTGGCATTGCTGTGGCATCCCGATCGCTATCCCCAAAATTCCCCCCTGCAAATCGAAGCCGAGGAGAAAATTAAAGAAATCAACTACGCCTACGATCGCCTGCGGGCGCTTTTGAGCGATCCGGATTTCTCCATGCCTGCGATCTTGTCCCCCCCGCCCCCGCCACCCCGGCAGTCTCGCCCCCGTGCGCCGGGAGTCTCGTCCCCATCCCCGTCCCCGTCCCCGCCCCCGCCCCGTCCCGTTCGGCCTCCGCAGGAAGAATTGGAACTGTCCGACTTGATTCCCTGGGGTTGGCTCACCGGGGCTTTTTGCAGCTATGGCCTGGCGGGTTGGATTTTGGAATATTTATCGATTCCGGTGTGGCTGTGGGTTGGTGTCGGAGTGGCTTGCGTCGGACTGTCACTTTTAGCCGGTTACGGCTCGGAAAACTCCTATTCTTGGCCGATCGCGTCGATCTTTGCGGGGGGGGCGGCGGGGTTGATGGCTGGAAGCCAAGCCGGGGGTTTGATTACGGCGGTCGCCTGGGGGATGGCGGGGCTGTGCCTCGGCGCCATCGCGGGTTCCGACGCCAACTTGTGGACGATCCTCTGGGTCGTGAGTCTGACCGGAATCGTGGCGATCGCGGGTTGGGTAACGGGGGCGGGAACGGGAGACGGCCTGGGAGCTTGCCTGGGCGGGGCGATCGGGGCCTTTGTCGGCTGGGCGGTCGGCGTGATTTCCGACCTCCTGTTCAAAGTCCGAAAGCCGGGGGGCACCGGGAGCCGATTCGGATTCGGGTTGGGCGCCTGGTTGGGCGCCGGGTCCGGGGCGGGTCGGGGCGCCATGATGGAGGCGATCGCGGAAACCGGACTCTACGCGATCGTGGGGGCCTGGGGCGCGATCGCCGTCATCTCCGGCGTGGTCGCCTCCATGGTAGCCGGGGAAAAATTGCTCCCATCTGTCAACAAATTTTACACCGTTTTGATATTGGTTTCCATTTCCGGATTGGGATTGGCATTGGGCAAGTTATTGGCGAGTTGATCGCGCCTTCGTTTTCGGTTTCCCAGAATCGGGAGGTGGGATGTCGGGGAAATGAAAAATGAAAAATGAAAAATGAAAAGTTCCCCCCGGCTCTGAGAACCCCCGACTGGTTTTCCCGTTCCCGGCGCGAAGCGCTCCGATGTCGATTTTGCAAGGCCTGCGGATCGTTCAAACGGCGACCCGAAACAGAAAATGGGTCAAAATCTTTCGACTGAGTGGACAACGATGGAACTCAATTTACGCAAATTTTTTAGAGCTTCCAACCCCGCCAAAACGCTGGATGTGGCGGACCCGGAAGACCGACAATACTATATCAATTTTTCAGACGTTCGCGGCGGCAAACTGATCGGGCAAATCGCCCGCACCATTTCTCGCCTCTCCCCGGAGAGTCCCACCTGTCAACTCTTCACCGGACATATCGGTTCCGGAAAGTCCACCGAGTTGCTGCGGCTCAAAGCCGAATTGGAAGTGGAGGGTTTTCACGTCGTCTATTTCGAGTCCTCCAAGGATTTGGATATGGCGGATGTGGATATCACCGACATCCTCTTGGCGATCGCCCGCCAGGTGAGCGAGAGCATCGAACGGATGAATATCC
Source organism: Lyngbya sp. CCY1209 (assembly GCF_055795065.1). Taxonomy (NCBI): domain Bacteria; kingdom Bacillati; phylum Cyanobacteriota; class Cyanophyceae; order Oscillatoriales; family Microcoleaceae; genus Lyngbya; species Lyngbya sp. CCY1209. Next base: position 4,149 of record NZ_JAYFER010000324.1, on the reverse strand, counting down.
AACTCAAACCCACGGGGTTCAAAACCCTCCTGCAAGGGGTGATGAACGTTCTCAACACCCAAATCGACGTCAAAGGGGAACTGATTTTACCCGGCCTCGACATCAGCGGCGGCAGCGACGGGGAATTTTCCCTCGCCCTCGGCATCGGCCAACTCACGGCCAAAGCCAAAGATTCTCGGGACCTGCGATCGCTCCTGCGGCAGTACCTCGAACCCCGCACCAACAACATCTTGGAGGCGATCAACCAAGAGTTGCTCATCCCCGCCGTCGCCCAACTCCAGCGACGGGGGAAAGCCGGGTTGGTGGTGATCGTGGACAACCTCGACCGGATCATGAGTTCCAAAAGCGCCACGGGACGGCCGCAGCCGGAATATCTGTTCATCGACCGCGGCGACCAACTCAACCAACTCCAATGTCACGTCGTCTACACCATCCCCCTCGGCCTGATATTCTCCAGCGACCTGGGGCGGCTCACCAACCGCTTCGGCAGCGATCCCAAAGCCCTGCCGATGGTCCCCGTCCAATTTCCCGACGGAAACCCCTGCCACCCGGGAATCGAACGCCTGAGACAGATGGTGATGGTGCGAGCCTTCCCCGACATCGACACGGCCGGATATGCCCCGTTCGTCCCGCAAATTTTCGACGCCCCCGACACCCTCGACCGCCTCTGCACGGTCAGCGGCGGCCACGTCCGGAGCCTGCTGGTGTTGCTGTACAGTTGCCTGCAGCAGGAAGATCCGCCCATCCCCCGGGACGTGCTGGAAAATGTCATTCGGCAACGGCGCCATCAGTTACTTTTGGCGATCGAGTCCGAGGAGTGGGGCCTGTTGCGCCACGTCGCCCAAACCAAGAAACTCAGCGGCCTGACGGAATACCAAACCCTGTTGCGGAGTCTGTGGGTGTTTGAATATCGCCACAATAAGGATTACTGGTTCGACATCAACCCCGTCCTCGCACAGGCGCCGGAATTGGAGAATTGATCGTTGACAATTGACAATTGACAATTGTCAACGATCAAGGCAAGATTTGGGGATTTCATGGGGGCACCGGGTGTCTCGATCGCCCCGCTCTCACGTCGAGTCCCCGCCATTTCGGAATTTGAGCGGGCGTAACTTCCCTACCGGGCGGGGGGAAGATCTGCACTGCCCGCGGCCGGGAAAACCTGTCACCGTAGAAGATGACAACAATCGAAATCGACAGTAGGGCCATGCAAAACTTCGTTCAATCTTTCTACACCTGGTACCGTCAAACCCTCCGCCACACCAAGTATCGCTGGCTGATCATCGGGGGAACCTTGCTGTATCTCCTCAGCCCCATCGATATCTCCCCGGACTTCATCCCCGTCATTGGATGGATCGACGACGGCATCCTCGCCACGCTTTTGGTGACTGAGGTTTCTTCCCTGGTGATGGAAGAACTCAAGCGCCGCGGCATCGGCCGCACCCCCTCAGAAGTGGCCCGAGTGACCGACGCAGATGCCGAAGTGGTGGATGTACCGGTCAACTGACGGGGGGTTCGGCGGGCAATAAGTCCCGCGCTGACTCCCCGCTCGATCAACCCGGGGAGTCCCCGGTCGGCACGGATGTGGCCGGATTTTTCGACTCATCTCCATCCCCGAGCAGTTAAAATCAAATGTCGCTCGGTTTTTCACCCAGAACCCGGGCCTAACCCAACGCACAATTTAAGATGACCTACTGTCTCGGTATCATAACCAGTTCCGGCTTCGTGATGGCCGCCGACTCCCGCACCAATGCGGGGGTTGACTACATTTCTACCTATCGGAAACTCTTTGACTTCTCCAATCCCGGCGATCGCGTGATCTTGCTGTGTACCGCCGGGAACCTGTCCATCACCCAAGGTATCGTCAGCGAACTCGAAAAGGATCTCAAAGTCAACGAGGCCAGAAATCTCCACAATCTGGAGTCGATGTACGAAGTAGCTCGCTATGTGGGGAGTCAACTGCGACAGGTGCAGGAATTGGACGAAACCAGGCTGAAGAAGGATGGCATCGACGCCAACTGTAGTTTACTCTTGGGGGGACAGATCCGGGGACAAGACCCGGCCCTTTTCCTGATTTACAATCAAGGCAACTTCATCCACGCCACCAAGGACACCCCGTTCCTACAAATCGGGGAAACCAAATATGGCAAGCCAATTTTAGATCGGACGCTGAGTTTTAACACCCACCTGGAAGCGGCGGCGAAATGTGCCCTGCTTTCCATCGACTCGACCATGAAATCCAACATTTCCGTCGGGCCGCCCATCAATTTGGCGATGTACGAGCGAGATACCTTTGTGCTCGATAATTGGCTGCGCCTGCGCCTCGGAGATCCCTACCTGGCGAAAATCCGCAAAATGTGGGAGGATTCGCTCAAACAGGCGTTCAATCACATTCCCAATATCAATTGGCAGCACCAAGAAAATGATTCTTCTGAAGATATTTTGATCGACTGAAAGCGAAAATCAGGAGATGAGGCGGGGGGATCGATTCGCAATTTCGGGCAGATGGTGTGCCCGCGAATTGCCGACGAGTCGCTGTTGCATTGAAGGTACATCACGATGGTCAAACGCGGTAAAATCTACTGTTTTAGGGCGAGTTACGATCGCTCCCGATTCGTCGATGGCGGTGCCGTGCCCGACTGGCTTGCCGTGAAGACAAACTGGCAGGGTTATCGGATCTCCACCCGGCCCTGGGTGGCGGATGTAGCCCGGGTGCTGGGAACCCTGCCTTTTGAAGATACTCCCGTGGGTTGGAGACATCACTTGGAAAGTTTGGGGTTTCGGGAGGTGATTCAGGTGTCTTGCGAGGAGTTATTTGAAGATACGCTTTTTTCTTGAGGGTGGGGGGAAGAATTGATCATTGATCATTGATCGTTGATCATTGATAACGGGCGATTCATGTTTCGACCTCGGTTCCCGGCTCCCGCCGATTTGTCGTACCAATCAGATCAGACTCTCGGGGGATGTGGTTTTTGGGCAAATGCCCTTTCAATTGAAAGTGGGTTGGCGCGGAAATTGAGACTCGATTAAGTTGGGACATTTTCCGCACTCAAAGCCGGGAGTTTGATTGTCGAGTTTTCCCGCGTATAGCCGACCCATTTCAACTCAACTTTGGGAATCTATCGAACATGATCGCCACCCTCAAAAGGACCTATTGGATTCTCGGCACCTTGCTGTTGATTTGCTTCATCATCAGCCTCACGGTGCATTCGAGTCCCCTGTGGCTGAAGAATTTTTCTCTGGACGTGGCGGCGGAAATTACCGGGATTTTGTTGGCGCTATTTTCTATCGATCGCGTCATGGAAGCGGAGAAACAAAAAAAGCATAAAAAATTGGAACGAGTCGCCCTCAAAAATTTGCGCCGACTTCTGATCCGACATTTTCAATTTGTTCTCAATCTCTTTCAGATCGCCCCCGACGGGGAAGATGAGGTGAACCGCGCCATCAATGCGCTATTCGTCAAAGCCAATCATCGTCAGATGGGTTCCCCACACAACAATGAGATCCAAAATTCCCTCGATCGCATCGATTTGAACCGGCTCGATTATCTCTCTTGGGAGTGCCAGGAGTTTCGGACTGCCCTGAGTCAAACGGTCGAAAAATATTCCCTGGTTTTGCAGCCGGACATGATTTTATCAATCGAAAAAATTATCAATTCTCCCCTGATTTGGCTGATGTTGAGGCTGAAGCGGTTGCTGCAAAATCCGAACGAATCCCTCAATCTCAACCAGTTGGTGCTGGGAAAAGTGGTCAGCGAAAATTCGTCGGAAGCGCCGGGAATCGGAGATTTTATCGGCCGCCACATTTTGGAACTCTCCCAACTCATCGACCTTTACAACGAAAGTTGTCCCCCGGAAGACCGGATCGAAAATCACAAAATTTTGTGGTCTGACAGTGACCATCAATTCAATTCTGAAGAGCAGATGATTTCAATTCAAAATTGAGCGATCGCCCGATTTTGAATCAACCCTCCGACAGTTTCAACCAGCCGAAAAGCTGCCCGACTGTCAACTCCAGAAAGTCTTCCAAGCGATCGGTTTGAGAAATGGGGGCTGTCATATCGTGATTGGATAGATATAGCGGTTTTCGCTCCAATGAGATAGAGTCGATCCCCCTAAATCCCCCTTCGATCCCCCCCCCGCCCCCATC
>NZ_JAYFER010000323.1:0-16819 GCF_055795065.1 Lyngbya sp. CCY1209 | reverse complement strand
TTTCAGATCGCTTGGGAATCAATTCCCAAGCTAACAGCGAAAATCCTCTAAAGAGGATTGCGGAAAGATCTATTCCAAAATCGAAAACAAGAGAATAAAAACAATTTTCCCAGTCCACTTAAGTGGACTTTCGCTATTAGCCTTGAAATTCATTTCAAGGCGGGTATCCATTCCCAGCTTGAATCTTCAATCCTCCTCCCGATACCGCATCACCTTCTCCATCGCCCGGGGCAAACATTGAGAAAAAAGACTGCATCCTTGGCAACGGGGCGAATAAGAAGCAAGAGGAACAATATCCGTCGAAAACAGCTTGATTACCGTTTCCAAAGTGGCGATGGTTTGCCGTCGCAATTCCGGAGAAATTGTCACCTCCTGACGCTGATGGGAATGGGCGTAATAAAGATAACCCATCGGAATCGATTGTCCCGTCATTTCCTCCAAGCACAAAGCCTGGGCGCAAACCTGCAATTCATCGTTGTCCCATTCTCCTTTTTTACCCCGCTTATATTCCACCGGATAAAGCTGTCCGTTTTCCGATTCAATCAAATCCGATTTACCAATTAACCGATAGGTTTCCGACTTCAACCAAACCGCCCGAACCTGCCAGATATCATCCCGGTTTCCTTCGCCAAGGGTGTGGACGCGATCGTGTAAACTCGTCCCTTCTATGGTATATTGATTTTCCACAAATTCCCCCGCGCAAAACATTCGCCAGCAGCGGTGCGGGCAGTAGGCGTACTGATTGAGAGACGCGATCGGGATGTAGTCGAAATCATCAATTTGAGCGTTATTTTTCATGGCGTTAATCCATTTAATTGCGGTGAAGATCCCCCTAAATCCCCCTTAAAAAGGGGGACTTTGAATACTTTCCCCGCTTAACAAAGGGAACTTTGAACATTTTCTCCCCCCTTATTAAGGGGGGCTGGGGGGGATCTCCGACTGTCATCGGAGAATTTATATCCCCAAAAATTTTCCTTAACAAGGGGAACTTTGAACATTTTCTCCCCCCTTATTAAGGGGGGCTGGGGGGGATCTCCGACTGTCATTAGAGGATTTATATCCCCCTAAATCCTCCTTAACAAGGGGGACTTTGAATATTTCCACCCCTTGGTAAGGGGGACTTTCATTGATAAATCACTCCTCAAGAAAACAGTTAAAGCCGCCTTGCCATGCCCATTCCCATCGTGGTTTTGCGTCCGATGCCGCAGTAAAGGGCGTAATTTGCCAAAGCGTTCAGTTGCTTGATTTGCACCGGATCGATATCCCCAAAAACGCGATAGCTAATTTCTCCGATACAGCCAATAAATTTACTTTTAATATCGGCAGTTATTTCGGTGCGGATATTGAAAAAATTGGGGAAGATGCTATCGAAAGGAAGTTCGCCGATTTCGATGCCGCTGTATTTGTTCCAACGGCTGCGAATGCTGTTGAAAACCGATTCGGCGGTGGGCAGGGAATTGTCATATTTTCCCTTCCGAAAAGCGGTGGGGGTGGCGAGGGCGAGGGAGAGGATAGAATCGCGATCGCTCGATTGTTCGTAAAGTTGCAAATAGGGGCAGGCGTTCGCCCAAGGTTGGCTGGGTTGGGGGGTTCCCAGGATGCTAGAAATTTTCAGATCCGCCGATCCGAGATGCCAGGGGCGATCGGGGTTGAGGTTCAGCCACAGGTGAGAAAGTTGGCTGAAAATGTTATCATCCAAGAGGGTAATTCGCCACCAACAGGGCGTTCCGGGGGGGATGGGTTTTTGATAGTCAACCCGGAGAATGCGATCGCGTTTCGGCTGGCTCAGTTGTAAGTTACTGAGAGTAAAAGCTTTTTCGGTGGGGGAGTCGTGGAGGTAGTTGCCGAGATCGCGATCGACGGAGGTGACGAGGGTGAGAAACAGGGCGTGCAGGTGGCGCCCACTCAGGTATCCGGGGGAGATGGGGGAGACGGGGGTGAGGTTGAGAACGAGACTGTATGGCATGGCTTTAACTCCTGGAATATTCGGCAATCATCGCTTGAATTAAGATTCGCATCAACGGATCGAGATCTTCGGGAACTCGATAACTATCCAAGCCTTGTTGGATCTGTTTACTCTCTCGATTTAGTCGCCCAAATTGCCAAATATTTCCCGTGGTGACAGCCCCAATTAATATCGGGTTATCGGGGGTTTTATCCCAGCGATCGAGGGCGATCAGTTCAGCGATCAGTTGAGTGAATCCGTAAGTCAAATCTTCCCGTTTGGCTTCGATCACCAACAACTGATTTTGGGTTCGCAGTAAGTAATCTAAAACGCCTTGCAGTTGCGGTGTCACTTTCAACGGATATTCGATCTTCAGAGATGCTTTGGTGTAGTGTATTAAGTCTAACACGACTGGGGAAATCAGCACTTCTCGGCGGGATGCTTCGCTGGTGAGACTGACGTAAGGCAAAACTTCTTCGATGCGCGATCGCAGGTTTTCTAGGCGATCGAGTTCCCCGGAATATTGGGGCAAATTTAGGCGCGATCGTTCCAGGGTATAGCCGAATTCTTCCGCCAGATCTTCGGGATCGATTTTGAGTTCAAATATCTGGCTGAAGGTGTAGGGGCGATCGCGATCGAAGATGGGCATTGTTTGTCCTCCGGTTAATTTGCCCTAAATCGATATCCCATTTCGGCGGGAATGCTGATTTTTATTTTGGGGTTTTCGGGATGCTCGGCTTGATAGTAATTGCCGTGAATTTGTGCATTTTGAATCAAGCTGACGGGTGGCATATTAATCACATCATAGCGAATCACCTGATGGGAAAACATGACATCCAATGGATTCAAGGGATAGGAAACGGTAAACCAGCCATTTTTTGGTTTTGGATCGAGTAATAGTTTTGATTTTACTTCACCTTTACTCGCCCATTTTCCCAGCCGCACCCAGCGGGGAATCGGGATCTGATTTTTCGAGATAATAAAAAACTCGAAAATACTTTCTGGGGCGATTTCCTTCGCTCGCCCGTAGCTGGGTATATTTTTCTGGGTTTTCTCCATTTCAACATGGTAGCGGTTATCCGCATATTTCCAAGTATTGAGAACGGAACTATGGGAGATGGGACGGGCGGGGGTGACATAGATTCCCCGTTCGTTTAAGGGGGTAAGGTGTTCCTCATATTGGGGAACTTGTTCGCCACAAAAATAGCGATAGGAACAGTCTTCTGAAACCGTGGTGGAATAGGTTTCGCTATCCACCAAACCCAAAGCGTAGGATAGGGCGTAGTTGTGCAACACGGGTTCGGTTTCGTACAGTCTCCCCAGTTCTCGGGTTGCAAAATAGAGACTGTCATGCAGTTCTAATTCGCAGCGATAAATGTTGATACTCATGGGGTTTATTTGGCTTTTGCAGTTGATTTAGTTTTCTTTTTGATGTGTTTTTCTGCATAGGCTTTTGCTTCGCGATCGGCTTGTTCCAAAATTTGCTTCATTCCGGCTTCATTTCCGGTCAGGGTTTTGACCTCGTTTAACAGGGGTGTAAAGTCGTCGCCGATAAAGTCGGTGTGGACAATAAATTCTTCGTTCATCAGTTGCGCGATCGCACTTTCTGCGGCTTCTATCACGTCGTTTTCATCCAGCGGATCGATGGAACCGAGTTTATTTTCGACTTTCAATTGGTCGTAAATTGCCTGAGTCCAGCGCAGATTGCTGACAATTTCTCCGTCTGCAAATACCACCCCGATCAATTCGTTCCGCAGGCGGCCCGTGCGGGTGGTTTGTGCGCCGTAGTGGCGGGTTCGCAGGATGTTATTGAAGACATAAAGAAAACTCGCCTCGGTCGGATCTTTGAGGGTGACGATGCTGGGGAAAAAGACCTGGGGTTTGATGTGATCTTGTTGGTTAATTCGACTGGTGACTTCCCCCGGATTTGAGCCTTTTTCTCCCTTGGATGCCATCGTACCGTTTTCGTAGGGTGCGTTGAGGGTAAAGGTTTCGTGGGATTCGTCGAAAGCGGTAATTGAAAAGGCGGTATCGACGACAACTTTCGATTTTTCCGAACCCGAATCGCCGATCGCGAATCCGTAAATAATACAGTCGGGGTTATTCATGGCAAAAGAAACGTTATATTCGCATTCTTCCGCCGTCATCAATTCATATTTTCGCAGCAATTCACGACCGACCAGGCGTTCCGGCGTGGACTGTTTGCGCTTGAACATGGTCAGGCGGCTGATGGGGGTGCGATCGCCAACTCCCGCACGAACTCGCGCCTTATTCAGTTCGCCGTCGGTTTGAAATAGGGGATAGGATTCGGTGATCCGAACCGTGAGAAAATGGACATATTTTCCCATCGGTTTGTAGGGAATTTCGGCGTGGAAAAATTTGGGATCGACAGTTTTCAAAATTGCCATTGTTTGACTCCAAAATAATGATAGTTTGCTTGGGTAGCACAGGCATCCTGCCTGTGAGGGACAAGCTAGAAGCTTATCCTACCAGTGATTTACTCTTCTTCTTGAGAAGATTCAAGCACTTTTCGGTTTTCCTCATCGTCCGCTAGGCGATAGAGAAACTCGCAGGTATCTCGAATTAGGTTTATTTGACGGCCTGCCAAACGAGCGCGATCGCCTGCGAAAGACTTTTCAAAAACTTCGAGTACAAAATACCGCGCAAATTCTATAATTGCCTGCCGTTCTTTATCCCGTTCCTGATAAGTGAAAATCCAGCGACCTTCGGCGGTAGAACTGTGAACCCGATCCATGAGTTTGAACACTTCCGCCGCCACTGCCATCACCAACGCCTCACCTTGAAAAACACTCGATTCGGCTTTCAGTATTGTTTCGGAGGCGATATCAATCGGTTTTAAGACCGCATTCGATTTGGGATTATATCGCTTGTTGGCGCGGTAGAATTTGCGATAGAGTTCGGTCAATTTTTTCGGGTGATTCAAGGGTGATTCTTCTCCCATTGTCCATGTCTCCTGTTGAAAATTATACTGTGAATGGGGGTCAAAACAGGGATAAAAATGATAGGCGTAAAGTCGAATTTTTTCGATCCTCGCCGTATCAATTCCCTGTCTCCGCACCCATTCTTTGAGAAAGCTAAAAACATACAGCGGACTGGTGGCGATGTTGTTGGCTAACTCGGTGAGTTTCCCCCAGTTGGCATCGTAGCCAGATTTGCGCTGTCTGGCGTTGACATCCAAATGAATGGCGTAGGCGGCGGTGAGAACATTCAGGGGTGAGGGATAGAATTGGTTGTTTTCTTCCCACCCTTCCAGAATGTAATCCAGGCGGAAGCGATCGCGGTTTGTCAGCAGTCGAAACGCCAGGGGTGCGCTGTCGAGAAAAACGCTTTCCTCGAATTCTGCGCCGTCGTTAAATGGGGGAATTGGCGACTCGGAAACCACGGTTTTGACATCTAAAATAAGTGGAAATGACAGCGCCAACCAAGTTGGCATCACCCAGGATTCCGTGTCCGTTCCCTCCCGTCCCGGCGGCAATGCCATAAAGTAAAAGGTCAGGGGTTTGTCTTCCGGATAAGACAGTTTGAAGGTGCGATCGCTTTTTCGATTCGGGTCGCCTTCGGGTAAGTTTTTATGGGTTTGCAGATCTTCGTCAATGATAAATGAATCGACCTGCTGATAGCGATCGCGCTCAAAATTTGCCTCCAGTTTTTCATTGATAAAATGGTTGCGGAGGCTGGAATTAAATCTAGTTTGGGCAATATTATTGTATGCCTTTTGCAAAAATTTGTTGGTTTCCGGGGTAAAATAATAGGTGGGGTAAAAGTACAGATAGCGATACTTGCCATCCTCGAATTTTTTCCCCACCGCTTGGGTTTGGTTCATCAAAATCTGTCTCAGCATCATTTCGACTCCCGCAATGCTGGAAATATTCCGCTTGGCGTTCGATCCCCCCAGCATTTGCTTGTTGGTGTAAACCTGCGGGGTAAATAAAACCGCAGATTCCATCTGTTCCGTCACGGTATAAGCCGAGTGGGAAACGGAACAAATAAGCTGTTTTCCCCGTCCCGACTTTTTGGCGAATTGATAGCGATCGAGTTCATCTAAAAAGATGTCGGCATCCTGTTTTTTTTGCTGCGATGTGGCGGGTAACATCACCACTCGCCGCACCCACTCCCGCAGATCGTCCCAACCGTCGGGGAGGGAATATTGTCGGATGATGGGTTGCATCAAACCGGCTAAATATTGAATCAGTTCTTCGCAAAGCGATCGCACATCTTCAATTCCCGGATTGTTCTGCAAGTATCGAGATGCCAAATAGTACCACTCGTAAGGAACTCCCCCGGTGTTCCCCTTGAGTTTCTGTTCTTTCAGGCTTTCATTAATTCGCTGAAGGTGGCGAACTTGGGGGAGGTATTCTTTCAGTTCCCAAAATTCGGAAACTTTGACGATCAAATCTTCGGCTTGGAGTTCCACCGGGGGAAGTTGGGGACTCGATTTTTCTTTTTTTCGTTCCTTAATTAAGGCTTCTATTTTCTCGACGCGATCGCCCCAAATTTTCCGGCTGACAACATCCCCAAATTCGGCGATCTGATCGATGCGGATATCGTCGTCAAAACTGAAACTGAGATCGGCGGGAAGAACGCCACGACGCTGAAACTCAGTTAAATTATCGCTGCGACTTTTGGCGACGGATTTCTTTTTGGGGTTCAAAATTCGCAATGTCGCTTTTAATGCCACTGTCATCAATCCGGCTTCGTCAAAAAACTGGTCGTAATATTCGGCATATTTCATCCCCTTTCCATCCCGTCCAAAACCCGTTTGGGTATCGATCAATCGATTGCCACAAAGTTGTTTGATATTGGCGATCGCACGTTCGGGGATATCCTCAGTTTCGATGGTTGGCGCGTCTTTTTGAGCCAAATAAATCGCACCCGTGGGGAGGTATAGCAAGGGTTCGTAGTAAGTTTCTGTTTCGGAGTTCAAACAGGTGTGCGCTTCAATTAATGCGTTGTTGACAACGTTGGTTAAAACGCCTCGATTTTCGGAAATGCTGTGATAGGTGAGTTTTAATTGTCCGTCGCTGAGTTGGTGAATCAGTTCGTTGAGTGTCTTATGTTCCGCATTCTGGGGATGTTTGATCACCGATGCGAATAAGTCCGCCAAACGGGTGAGATCGGAGAGTTGACGCAACGTGCGATCGCGCAATGTCGGATTTAGTCCGTATTCCGACAGGTTTAAATTGGTGTCTTTTTTTCCCTGCGCGTTGTACGCCACATAAAGCAGATCGTCGATATATTCGCGCCAGTTTTCCGGGGTGTCGGAACAGATCAGGCGATCGAGTCCCAATTCTAGAACAATGATTGCAATGATTTCTCGATGTTCGTCAACGGAGAATTTGCGAATACTTTCACTCCGTTCAATACTGGTTTTGATCTCCCGATAACGTTTTGGCATTTGGGGAAATAGGCGATAATCAAATTTCTCGAAGTCGTGGAGAATGAATCCGCCAACCAATATCCGCCGTTCCTGTTCTCTCACCACCCGCTTAACCGTCGTGTCGAATTTTTCGAGACGCTGTTCGATTAAGTTGGCGGGAAAAATACCATTTAAAAGGTGAGTGTTTAAAGATTGATCGCCAGCATTGTCGCGACGGACGTTTTCTTTTCCCCGCTGGCGATCCAATTCGTCAAAAAATTTGCCACCTTTCGCCGTCACTCCGATCGCAACCCGCAGCAAATTGGGAAGGACGTATTCCCCAAAGTCCGCCATGACGCGATCGCCTGGATTTTGTGCCACAATGGCTTCCCGCAATAACTTCAGCGTCAGCAGTTCCGAGGTTTTCGGTTCTAAGGTGCGATCGCTGGGTTCAAAATTCAGGTCTAACTCTTCATCGTCTAACCAGTCATCATCGGAATCGTCGATCATCTCTGATGGCGAATGATCCTGAATGTCAAATAAAGAGAGTTGTTCCGCTTCTGGATCGGATGATTTGCGTTTTCTAGCCATAATTTATGTCTCCAAAGAATCGAGATATTCAGCAGTTTTGTTTCATGTAACCCCCCACTCTTGTAAAAAGGAATCAATTTGACTTCGGAGTTGATGTTTGAGAGTCTTCATTTCGCGATCGCTCATGATTGATTGCTGCTTAAACTGTTCAAACTGACCGGGTTCTGATCCCTATGAGGGATGCCATTCCTACACAATCCATGTCTCGTCTCCTTTGGGTTTCAGCCAATGGGTGAGGGTGTCGAGTAATAACGCCGACTGTCCGAACGCGATCGCATAGGGGGCCGCGGCGTGGACGGCATCCCGATCGCCGATGGGGTAAATTTGAAAGTGCATGGGTAAACGCAGGCGGACTCTGGCTTCGGTGACGGGGAGGCGGAGGACGTAACACACCAACGCCTGACGCTTCAAACGCTTGTTGATATCGGCGATCCAGGGGTTTTCCGGTTGCCAAACTTCAATCCCCGCGAGGACTTGGACTTTCCACCCGTCCGCGATCGCCTGCAAATCTCCCGGATAAATAAACTGCCAATTTAACCGTTCTTCCCGATATCGCAACAGTTTCATAAAACCCAAACAATATTCAAAACGGCTTCTGGGAATGGGGGTTTCCGTGCGGGTGGCGACATCTTTCCGCGTTTTTAAAAACTCCCCTTTCGTCATCGGCTCGATGTCCAAATTCCCCAAGATTCCCGGCAAATCGTAAGTTTTGAACCGTTCGCGTTCGTCCGGTTCCGTCAGGTCGTACAACCCGCACTGGAGGGGACTCGAACCCCGAAAACTCGTCGCCTCTTCTACAATGGGATTTCCCGTCTTGTTTCCGGAAAACTCTCGCCACTCCTCCCCCCATTTTTTCATCTCACCTATAACTTTTCCCAAGTGGGTTTCAAATACCGTCTGACAGTCTCGCTTCAAAGCCTGGGCGCTCCCCTGATACTGTCGCTTTAAGTCGGGATGGTTTAACTGCCGACACAGCATCGCCGACTGTACCGCACCCCAGCGACGATAATATCCCGCGAAGTTGTTGATTTTTTGGTAATTGTCGATAATCTGACCGTTGAAAAAGATGCGATCGTAAATGCCTTCGGCTGCCAACGGCGGCGGATCGATCGCAAACAGCCGCTCGACCAAAAACTTTGGAACCAATGCAAAAGCCGTAAATTCTGCAAATTTCACCCAGTTCCCATTTTTGAGATATCCCTCGTGTCTTCCCAAACGTCCCAACCGCTGGATGAAGTTCCCGGCATCGGCCGATTCAAAAATGAGGAAATTAATTTTAAAGTCAACGCCGACATCGATGGTGCTGGTTCCCAACACCAGATCGGAGGAGAGCGATCGCGCTTTTTCTGTCTTTCCAGATAATCCCGTATTTTCCCCGACCGTCAATCCTTCGGGTTCAAATAAATTTCTGAAAAATGGCACTAACCGCTTGACGGATGCGATGGAATTGAGGATTATCGCCCCTTTACTGCCGGGATTCTGCAAAAATTGATTCAGGATGCGATCGCCGTTCTCCCTCAACCAGGCTTCGGAAGCTCCCGCCGTCGGTTCCAACCCTTCAAAGTTGAGTCGAACCGTCCGCGTCACCTGCCGCCATCCTCGGGATAATAACTGTCGTTCCTCTTCGGCGGTGTCCGGAAACTGATATTTCTGCTCCCGAACCGGATCGATAAGTTTGATTCGGAAACCCGCCAGATGCAATTTTTCCGGAAAATTTTCATCCGGTGTCGCCGACAAAAAGAGAAACTTTTTCCGGCGGTTGGTATTTTTAATCAAAAGTGCGGTATTGATGACGCTGGCAATTTGCGGGGCGGAAAATAACCCGAACTCATCAAAAACGAACAAGTCAAAATCCTTGTCAATCCGACCCCACAGCTTATCGGGATTGTCATTTTTCCAGGTATAGGCTCCCCGGTGCAGATAGTGCAGCATATCCGGGTTCGTCAGCAAAATTTCCGACTGGCCGGCGCGGGTTGCGATCGCCGCGTCTTTTCTGATCTGATTACTTTCAGAATAAGCCTCCAACTCCGCACTACTCAGGCGCACAATTCGCGGTTCCGAAGACGGTTGGAACTGTTCGATATAACCCCGGATGGCAATTTCCTGATCTCGGGCGAGTTCGTTGGTGGGATAGCACCCCATCACGCAACAATCGGGGGATTCAAATGTGTCCAAATAGGCGGGTAAGGTTTTGCCGTCCCCCGTCAAAGCAGTATCGATCGCAACGTCGATATTCGGGTCGCGAATGGCTTTCACGGTTTCCGCCTGATGCCAGGATAAACGCCAATCTGGGGGCAATTTCACCCGGGGAATATTCCCATCCGCCGGACAGGAGAAAACGGGTTTGAGGATAATGCTGGTGTCGGACATGGGTTAATTTTTGTGTCCGTATAACGTTGATATTCCCGATTCTATCCCCCAAAATTGGAATCAGCAAGATAGTTTACTGGTAAAGTGTCCGTACAAATATGAGTCGCAAAGGCCGCACCGTCACCCTGTCCCTGTCCGAACGGGATAAAAGCGAATTGGAAGCTCTCGCCCTGGAATTTGGCAAAAAATGGGGCGATCGCGCCAATATCTCCAAATTGGTAGAAGCGATCGCCCGCCACCAACTCCAGATCGCCCCCAATCACGATTGGTCCGACGCCCGCATTCAAGCCCTGGAACGAGCCCGGAACGATGCCATCGACGCGGGCCACCTGGAAGAAGCGATCGCCATCGCCAAATTATTGCGCGATCGCGGCGAGCTCTCGATCCCCCTGCGAACCCAAATCGAAGCGTTTCTGGGCAACCCGCCCCCCCCCTGGAGGCTGGAAATCGACCGCCATATCAAACGCCGAGAGCCCTTTCAACTCCTCTACCAGGACGCGATGGGCCGTCCGTGGCAATTTACCGTCCGCCACGCCGAAATCGTCCCCCACGAAGAACGCCAGTACCTCGATTGTTGGTGTGACGAAACCGAGGGAAACCTGGATATCGAACCGCTGCGACACAATTGGTGTTTGCGGCTCGATCGCATCCCGGAAGCGGCCGTGCGTCCCGTATCCGGCCCGTGGCGACCCGACCTCGATCGCATTTCGGTGGAAGTGCACTTACACAATCGCCTCGCTTTCTCCTACAAAACCCGATCCGCCGACGAAAGCGAAACTTGGCTGGAGGAGAACCCCAAAATCAAACAAGTCCACCGCCGCATCTCCAACACCTATTGGTTTGTCCGGGAAGTCCTGCAAAATGCGCCGGATATGGTCGTCATCTCCCCCGAATCCATCCGGGAAGCCGTCCGGGAGAAAATCCGCGAAAAAGTCCGATCGCTCTGCCACCACTACGACATCGACATCCCCGAACCCTAAAGCCCCTCCGAAACCGGGACGAAATCGTAGCCGAAGCCCGATCGCCGCCCCGGTTCCACCCGCACCAACTGCACCGCCTGATTGCGATCGCCCGAAGCCAAAAACCGGATCGTCCCCGTCGCCCCCTCGGCCGAAAAGCCCGGGTCCGAGAGCGCCTCCTGCACCCCCCGGCGGGTGGGATTTTCGGCGATCGCGGCGATCAAAGCCTCCGTCGCGTCGTAGGCCATCGCCGTGCGCCAGTTCACGTCCCCCCCCCACAACTGGCGCGCCGCGCCGGGAAATTCCGAACTCGGAACGGCCAGGACGTGCCAGGGCACCGCCACCACCATGTCCTCGCTGTCCCCCCCGACTTTCAGGGTTTCCGGCTTGTAGAGGCTGTCTCCGCCCAAAATCGGCAATTCCCCGCGATTGACCCGCACCACCTGCAGCGCCGGCTCGATTGTTGCCGTATTCGCCGCCAAAACGATGACTTCCGTCCCCCGCTGTTTGGCTTCTTCGTAGGCTCGAAAGGCGTTAAAATTCGGGTCGGCGAGGTCGAACTCGGCCACCACCTCGCCCCCGTCCCCATAAAGGGCGGTGGTGAATTCATCTTTGAGGGAGCGGCTGTAACTGCTCTGGCCATTATAAAAAACCGCCGCCCGCCTCAATCTGAGGCGCTCGATCGCGTATTTTGCCAGGGCATTTCCCGTGAAGCGATCGCTCGGGACGGTGCGAAAAATATAATCCCCCGCCGTCGATAACTCCACTGAGGTACTCGTGGGGGTGATCGCCACCAATTCTCCTTCTTCGTACACCGGCGCCGCGGCCCGGGTGACGTCGCTGCCGAAATGCCCCACCACCCCCAATATGTCCGACTCCTCCACCAGGGAAGCCGCCACTTTCGGAGACACTTGAGGGCTGTTGGCGTCGTCCGCGACGACCACCCGCAGGGGCACCCCACCGATGCCGCCCGCCTCGTTGACCTCGTTTTGAGCCTGGGCGACCCCCCGCAACATCTCCTGGGCCGCATTTTCCGCCGTGCTGACGGGGACGGAAACGGCGATCGTGTAGGCCTTGCGATCGCCGATGCGGGCATTATTCAAGTAAATGAGCGCTTCGGGATCGTTGCGATTGTCCTGCAAAGACGCTTCAAATTGCGCGATCGCGCGATCGTAATCCCCGGCGGCCAACGCTTCGATCCCCCCCCGCTTCGCCGCCGACGTCTGGCCGGACACCAACAGGCGATCGCCCCGACTCACCGAACCCGCCACTTCCCCGGCATCGGGTCGGGGAGAGGGTTGGGATGGGGAGGTTTGGGACGAGTCGGGGATATTTTCCGGCGTCCCGGACTGCCACCGCATGAACGCAAAATAACCGACGGCTAACAATCCCCCGGTAATCAACAGGGCGACAATCAGAATCAGCGTTTCGTTCTTTTGTTGAGACATGGGATAGGCGCGATCGCGAATCAAACCGATGACCGCAGTTTAGCAAATCCCGTTTCTTTCCGGCTGAAATGCCCATTTATTTTGGGGTGGATTGGGAACCGATCGCCATCTCCGGCGCCCGGGGCCGATTCGACTCCGACCCGTCCGGACAGGTCTGGTTGGCCCAGTCGCACTTTCCGAGGTGGTCGCTCTGCCAACTCAGGGGAATTTCGAGCAAATCCCGGGAACCGGTGAACCCCTGCCCCACGAACAGCAACAGGGCGACGCAGTTGAGGGCAGTGTGGGCGATGCGCCATTTTTTAGATTTGTAAATATCGGGGACGATCGCCAACGACAACACCATCAACAGCGCCGCCAAAATGCCGTAATAATAATGGGAAACATACCACTCATAGCCCCGGCGAAACACCCCATCTTGCATCCCCAAAATCACCAACCCCGCCCCCGTCAGCGTGGCAAAAACCCCCCGCCACAGGGGTTGATTCGGTTTCGCCCTGTAGAGAAAGACCAGAGAGGCGATCGTGGCAACAAACATCAAAATGACAAAGATCGCCTCCGGCATTTTTTCCGGGGAGAGCTCTTTAAACACTCCCTTGAACGCGACGGAATAAGCCAGGGCGACCAGGGTGATGCCGACCACCCACCCCGTCAGCCAGCGGCCCATCTTCAGGTGTTCGGGTCCCACCATCGGGGGGATTTTACTCTTGCTCCCGCGTTCGGCCGTCTGCACCCGGCGCTGGCGGGTTTGCCAAGCCATACTGGTGACAATCCCGATAATGGGAAAAACGACAACGACAGCCAGAAACGGATGAATCAGACCCATCCAATCCATAAATTTCATCGGCACCTCCACGGGGGAACAGTTTCCTACAGTTTAAGCAAGAAATGCCGATTTAAAATGATTTTTGCCTGAGAAATTCATGAACAATTGACGATTTCCACAAAAAAACCCCCCGTGCGGGAGGGGGGAACGGGCGGAATGCCCGCCACTGTCGTCTTTCCGGCTTAGATCTCGGCGCCGGGTTTGGGGGCGGCACCGCCGGCGGAGACGGCGTTCCGCAGGAACGTGATCTGTTGGTCAAAACTCAGGCTTTCTACCGCCGCCAGCAGGGTTTTGGCATTTTCCGGCAACTGATAGTTTTCCGGCATGGGGACAATCGCCCCTTCTTCCATTCCCTGAGCCAGACGATACCAAAACAGCAATTGGGTATTGTCGCTCAAGGAGCCGTATTCGCGACCAATTTTCGTGTCGGCTTGGCGGAGAAGATTCCGCTGAACTTCCAGTTGTTCTTCCTGGGAAAGTTCTTTCACCTGATTATATAACCCTTCCGCGATCGGCGGTTCCGCCGCGCCGGGTGCCGCGGGTGTGATCGATTTGCCCATCTTCTCGTAGATGTACCACAGCAGCGCCAATTGAGTATCTACGCTCAATCCTCTAAATGTGGACAATACTTTCTCTTGATTGTCTTTTAACTGGGCAAAAGTCATAAGGATTTCTCCTTTTGTTGCGTCAAAGTTGGAAATTTAAAATCACGATTCATTCCGATGACTTTTTCCAACCTTGTTACAAATCTTAATAAACTTTCCATCCGAAACTCATCCCCCTCTAGGAGGAGATGGTCTAGAACGAAGAAAAACGGAGACGAGATCAATACTCGTAAGGGTTGCGAGGTTCCGGAATCGGCGTCAATCTGAGGGCTTTTATCGTGAGTCGGCGCTCGTTATTGAGGACTTGGGTGGTCATTTCGCCTTCAACTTGCAGCCAACTGTCCTGGGGGTAAGGCGCCCGGTTGTTGTCGGGAAGCAGGACGGGGAGGCCCACCGGATAGGCGTCGGCGGCGCAGCAGGTGATCACGAATCGGGAGATCCAGATGTAATTTTTGGGGAGGGAGGGGGGATAAATCACGAAACCGGTGACATCGACCTTTTGGCCTTTGTAGGTATCGGGTTCGGGGTTGACGTTGAGGAGTCGCACCCATTCGATGAGTCCTCGCTCCTCCGGTTTGGCGGCGGTGCGGAATTCCTGGGGTTCGAGCCGCGTCACGGGGAGGGATTCCGTCAGACCCCGCTGCAGGGCTGTATGGCTGCCGAAGGTGCGGGGGGTGATGAGCAGGCCCATTAGCGCGGCAATCAAGAGTAGGGCGGTACTCCAGCCTTGGGGAAACAGGGTGATGTGATCGAGGGACTGCCGGGCCGCGAGTTCGGGGTTTTTCCGAGAATTTTGCCACAGTTCCCAAGCCCGGAACCCTCCCAAAATGAGCAAACCCACCCCACCAAAGATGGTGAGGCCGAAGTAGTTGGGGTGGATGAGGATGTTGAGTTTTCCGGTGATCCAATATTTCAATAATAAAAAACCCCAGGCCGCGATCGCCAAAGCGTCCAGCCAGGGCGAGTCCAGCCAGAGTTGCAGGCGAGATAAAACGGAAGTCAGGGGCGATCGGATGCGGTTCATTTGAATTGGGGTGTGTTCGGTGGGGTGTACTCAGTGGGGAGGGGGGGAACCTCATTTCGCAACCCGTTGGGTATTTTAATCGTAATACCAATCGGGATGGTCGATCAAAGGGGGGTCGTTATTGAAGTTGCCTGCGTTGTGATAGGTGCAGCTCAAAAAATAACCTTCGGGCCAGGTGCGATCGCTTCCGGGCCAACTGACCGGACCGCGATAAACGCCGCAACCGATCGCGGTACTTTCCCGCCACACCATCTGGGTATAATGGCCGCAGACACCGCTACAGGCTTGGGTGCTGTGGTTGTAATCCTCGCGTTCGTCGTCCCAACTGGTGACGCTGCTGACCACCGGAGACACCACCGAGCGATCGCTTCCCCCCGACCATCCCAAATTTTCCCCCAGTTTCGCCGCCCCACCTTGCAAGCCGGTGCGACTGCCGAATTGTTGCTGCCGCCAGGTGTTTTCGCTGTGGCCCTGAGCGCCCCGGGTTTGGTCGGCCCACTGTTGCGCGATCGCCGCGGCGTCGCAATTCCACGTCACCGCCGGCAATGGGGGCAATCCGTCGGGGACGTGGCGATCGGCATCTTTGCGGGAGCGGTTGTGTTCGAGCAAAATTTGCTGGATTTCGTCGCGGGTGAGATCGGAGGTGCGGGTGGCACAATCGGGAATCGGAATGGCGCCGGGATTACCCCGATAGCGGTTGTAGAATTCCGCCGCCGTGCCGACTTGGGAAACCGCCATGTCGTTATCGTCATCTACGGGTTGCGGGGAGTCTCCGGTGGAAGTGGCAGAGAGCGTGTACCATCCCGAACCGCTATCGTCGTAAGCGTTCACGACCAGTTGATAGGTTCCATCCATTGGCAAAGTGACGGTCAGTTCGGAATTGGTGGTATTCTCATTGCGATCGTCGTTCGAGGCCACCAGGTTGCCCTCGGGGTCGATGACGGCCAAAACGGTGTCAAAATCCGAACTTTCTAAAGTGATGGAGATGGACTGGCCGGCCCGTCCTTCAAATTCGCAAATATCGTACAAACTGCCGTCGGATTCTAAAGTGCGATCGCCGCTCTGTAGTTCGCCGCTGCAACCGTAGGAAAAACCTCCCCCACCGCCTCGGATGGGTTGAGCCGCGCCGATCGCCCCCCAACTGAGACAAGCCGCGATCGCCACAGATGTCGCACTGAGAAAAACAAAGTGATATTGCCGTCCCATGAGTCTGACCCTTCCTTGTATATTGACTTCAATTCAATTCCAACATTAATCTCAATTCTATCCCCTTCCGTATATAGCCATCGGAAATCATTCCCCCCAAACCCCCAATTCTGGGGGCTGTGACCCGATTGGGTGTAGGAATGAGTGGACATCAGTAATTCGTTGGATATGCTAAAATCATCAAAATGCACCCAAGTAGATACGAGAGGACTCTAGACATTCTCAAAGAATCTGGATTGATCGGCTGTATCAGTGCCGAGCCAAACCTTTCGACTCATTATAAATCTGTTATTCAAGAAGAACTAGACTCTAAATATGATCATCGTTGATACGGGATTTTGGGCTGCTCTATTCAATGATAAAGACCAATATCACAAAAGTGCGAGACTCTAGCTATAGCACTGTGCGCTGGCATAGTTACACAGGGGAGAAATCAGGAAACCCCAGAATTTCTCTCTCCTCTCTCCTCTC
>NZ_JAYFER010000322.1:0-253 GCF_055795065.1 Lyngbya sp. CCY1209 | reverse complement strand
TTTGCCATACCTGTTCGGTAGTATTTTCTGAGCGTTTTGTATTTGGCGTTTCCGCATCGTGACACTACCCATGCCCGAAGTTGTTGCCAGAGTATGTTATCTAGCTTGCTGAAAATCTCCTTGGAGACTACCCCTGAGTAGTACCTTGCCCATCCTGTGATGATGGGGTTGAGTTGTTTAATCAGGGCGGCTTGAGGTGATGTTTTGTGTTTCTTAATCACCTCTTTAACCTTTTCGGTGTGGGCTTTGATTG
>NZ_JAYFER010000321.1:0-248 GCF_055795065.1 Lyngbya sp. CCY1209 | reverse complement strand
TGACCAGCCTTATAACTGTCTGTATGTTCCTAAGTTTGGTATCACAGGATACTAAATGAGGTCGGAACTCTCAGGGTTAAGGAGAAATCGAAGAATCTCAAAGGAAACTTCAAAGCCAAACCGTTAAGGAGAGTGTGGATACCCAAACCCGGACGGAATGAAAAACGCCCGCTGGGAATCCCGACAATCCGAGACAGAGCCAAGCAAGCCTTGGTCAAGATGGCAATGGAACCTTATTGGGAACCTAA
>NZ_JAYFER010000320.1:0-544 GCF_055795065.1 Lyngbya sp. CCY1209 | reverse complement strand
GACTCCAACTTAAGCCGGAAAAGACAAGAATCTGTCATACACTAAGAGAAATCGAAGTGGACGGAGAAAAAGTTCCACCCGGATTCGATTTTTTGGGGTTCAATATCAGGCAATACCCAAAAGGGAAGCACACATCAGGGAAAAGTGGAGGACCCCACAATAGACTACTGGGGTTCAAAACCCACATCAAACCGGACAAGGAAGCAATCAAAGCCCATACTGAAAAGGTAAAAGAGGTGATTAGGAATCACAAAACAGCACCTCAAGCTGCCCTGATAAAACACCTCAACCCCATCATCACTGGATGGGCAAGGTACTACTCAGGGGTAGTCTCTAAGGAGATTTTCAGCAAGCTAGATAATATACTCTGGCAACAACTGCGGGCGTGGGTAGTGTCACGATGCGGAAACGCCGAATACAAAACGCTCAGGAAATACTACCGAACAGGAATGGCAAAACTGAGCAACGGGGACGAAAGGAAGGACAAGTGGATTTTCCAAACTAAAGATGGTCTACGACTCCAAAAACACGCCTGGACTCCCAT
>NZ_JAYFER010000319.1:0-1233 GCF_055795065.1 Lyngbya sp. CCY1209 | reverse complement strand
TCAGACGTAAGATGGAGACTTGAGTAGCAATAATGGCGAGGTCTAGTCAAACCAAAGGATTCGGCAAGCCGAAACCAGCGGTCACTAAGAATGTATGGAAGGCAATCAATTGGGCAAAAGTTCAGAGGATGGTCTTCAAGTTGCAAAAACGTATCTATCAAGCGGCTCAATCGGGGCAGGAAGCAAAAGCTAGAAGGTTGCAGAGACTCCTTTTGAAGTCATATTACGCAAGGCTCTTAGCGGTCAGACGAGTGACCCAAGATAACCAAGGCAAGAAGACAGCCGGAGTGGATGGAGTGATAGCACTATCCCCGAAACAAAGGTTTGAACTTGTTAAGGAAATCAAAGGAAACTTCAAAGCCAAACCATTACGGAGAGTCTGGATACCAAAACCCGGACGGGATGAAAAACGCCCTCTGGGAATCCCGACAATTCGAGACAGAGCCAAGCAAGCCGTGGTCAAGATGGCAATGGAACCCTACTGGGAACCTAAATTTGAGGGAACAAGCTATGGGTTTCGACCTGGACGCTCAACCCTCGACGCAGTTGGCAGAATATTTGTTGCGATTAATCAAGGGGAATATTACGTCCTCGATGCCGATATTGCCAAATGCTTTGACCAAATTGACCATGATTACCTACTATCCAAACTTCATTGTCCAACGATCATAAGGCGCAATATCAGACAATGGTTAAAAGCCGGGATCATCGACAATGGTGTATTCGACGATACGGAAGCCGGGACACCTCAAGGAGGGGTAATAAGTCCACTCCTCGCCAACATCGCACTGGATGGAATAGGGAGGCACATTGAAGAACTCTTCCCAAACACAAAGTCAAAGGGAAGACTATCAATACAACGGTCGTCAGATACGCCGATGATTTTGTGGTCATATCACAAAGCCGCGAAATTATTGAACAGTGCAAGATTGTTATTTCTGAATGGTTAAAGCCCATTGGACTCCAACTCAAACCGGAAAAGACAAGAATTTGTCACACACTTCAAGAAATTGAAGTAAAAGGAAAAAGGGTCTCACCCGGTTTCAACTTTCTAGGGTTCAATATCAGGCAATATCCTGCAGGTAAACACGTTTCCGGAAAAAGTGGGGGAAAGGTCAGTAGACTACTAGGCTTCGCAACCCACATCAAACCGGACAAGGAAGCAATCAAAGCCCATACTGAAAAGGTAAAAGAGGTGATTAGGAATCATAAAACAGCACCTCAAGCCGCCCT
>NZ_JAYFER010000318.1:0-977 GCF_055795065.1 Lyngbya sp. CCY1209 | reverse complement strand
AAGAACCACAGAGGTGTCAGGTCATAGCCACACACCGCACAGGTTTCGACCTCATTTTCCGTATATTCCGTTTCACATATTGGACATTTCATGACAGTGCTTTAGGAGATGGTTTGGTTTATAAATTGAAGGTTTTATATGCTACAGGTTACAAGTCTTTGCGCGAGAGAAGAGTAAGCATATCCTTTGATATTACTATAAATTCCCTTAAACGAACGTAAAACATATGGGAAACAGCCCTCGGGAGTTCTCTTCGGAGAAAGTTGGAAATTATCATCAAGTTCTTTCCATCCTACCTCTTCCCTGAAGCGATACCATATTGTATCACCTGGATAGTGTCCATCGCACTTGCCTCCACAATTGATATAAATTTGCTTCTGGACACTAAACCCAAAGCGTCCGTTACTGCATTTGAACCAAAGACCATCAATGATTCGTAAATCCTCACAGGGAAAGTTTTTGATATCATTTGAATCTAAATATCCTCGTTCAGTTTGTCCAGCCACCGCCAACATCATCCGAGCCGTTTCTTGGTCAGCAGCTTTCCAGTTTCCGGATTTCAATAATCTTTCGAGTTGAGTATAATCAAAAGAAGTAGGAAGATTTTTCTCGTTTTTATTTGTTTCTGAAATCGGCTTCAGTCGAAATTTTATAGCTTCTATTATTTTCGTTTCTTGCTGTGATTGCTGATGGATTAAGCTTTCAATTCTTCGATTCATTTCATTCAACTTAAATTGCTGCTGATTTTGTCCATTATTCAAACTGTCAATGCGTTCAACAATGTCATCTAATTGGGATTGAAAATCAGCCTGACGTTGATTTTGCGACTCAGTTAAACGGTTCATTGTTTGCGTCATTCCCTCCAACTGAGACTGCAACTGAGAAACCATCGCCTGTGCCGACTGTAGCTGACACTGGGACTGTTGCCAAACCCGCTTGGCGGCGGCGATGCGTTTTCTCTCTTTCTCCAAAAAGAC
>NZ_JAYFER010000317.1:0-265 GCF_055795065.1 Lyngbya sp. CCY1209 | reverse complement strand
GGTGTCCCGGCTTTCGTGTCGTCAAATACACCATTGTCAATAACCCCGGCTTTTAACCATTGTCTGATATTGCGCCTAATGGTCGTTGGACAATGAAGTTTGGATAGCAGGTATTCATGGTCAATCTGGTCAAAGCATTTGGCAATATCGGCATCGAGGACGTAGTATCCCCCTTGATTAATCGCGACAAATATTCTGCCAATTGCATCGAGGGTTGAGCGTCCGGGTCGAAACCCATAGCTTGTTCCTTCAAATAATGGTTCCC
>NZ_JAYFER010000316.1:0-386 GCF_055795065.1 Lyngbya sp. CCY1209 | reverse complement strand
TTGGTGTTCCAAGCCGAGCACAACATCCTGATGCACCCCTTCCATATGCTGGGAGTTGCCGGTGTCTTCGGCGGTGCTCTGTTCTCCGCGATGCACGGTTCTCTGGTGACTTCTTCCTTGGTTCGTGAAACCACCGAAATCGAGTCCCAGAACTACGGTTACAAATTCGGTCAAGAAGAAGAGACCTACAACATTGTGGCAGCTCACGGCTACTTCGGTCGCCTGATCTTCCAATATGCGTCCTTCAACAACAGCCGCGCCCTGCACTTCTTCTTGGGTGCCTGGCCGGTGATCGGCATCTGGTTCACCGCTCTGGGTGTGTCCACGATGGCCTTCAACCTGAACGGGTTCAACTTCAACCAGTCCATCATCGACTCCAGCGGTCG
>NZ_JAYFER010000315.1:0-16611 GCF_055795065.1 Lyngbya sp. CCY1209 | reverse complement strand
ACTACCAGATCGGTAAACTGAAGGGACATACCCCCACGTCAGCCACGCTTTGCAAACACCGGGATGGACTGTTCTACTTTAAGAAAGCGTCTCCGGAGGAGAATCGCCATGTTTCTCTGGTAGATATGCTACACGATCGCGCCCGTCAAGCACCTGACACCCTCGCCTACACCTTTCTCAAACAGGGTCAGTATCGGGGGGAAAATCTTACCTTGGGGGAACTCGATACTAGGGCAAGAGCGATCGCCGCTTTTCTCCAAGCCCATTGTACGGTGGGCGATCGCGTTTGACTCGTCTATCCCCAAAGTATTGAGGCCATTGTCGCCCTGTTGGGGTGTCTCTATGCGGGTGTAGTAGCGGTTCGAGCCCCCGCCCCGGAAACCACGCGGTTGAAGCGGGTGTTGCCTCGGTTAGAAGCCATTGCTGCTGATAAAGACCCGTTTGATCGCCTTTTACTTTGCCAATCTTTAGAATATGATTTAATCATTATGACAGAAGATACAGCCATTATTTCTTATCCTCTAGCTAAGATTTTTTAGAGGCGCATCCTACCAGTTGAATTTACGCCCAAGATAATCTTCGAGTTGTTGGTTATAGGGGCGGAAATATTCCGTAAGCTGTTGCTGTAACTGTGGGCTAATCGCGTTATAGTTTCGCTGATTAACGTGGCGATCGCAGCTTATCAAACGGCTCTCAAACTTCAGCCTGACAACTTTGAAATTTATGTAGAGTTGGGCCGAGTTTTTCAGAACCAGGAAAATTGGCCCGAGGCGATCGCTGCTTTCCGACAGGCAGTTGAGTTAAACCCAGATTATTGTTGGTCACACAAATATTTGGGAGACGCTTTGGCAGAGCAGGGTGAATCGATCGAAGCCAGTTCGTGTTACCGCCGTGCGTTAGAACTGCAACCGAGAATTGATCCTCAAGCATAGGACAATCGGAATTTTAGCCGGGGTGCGATCGTTTCTACTCCCTCCAAACCGTCACCGTTTAGGTATTGTGAATGACGCGATTGAATCCCTGACCTCAAAAAATCTCATGGAAAAACTCGAAAACAACAGTCAGTTGTCCGCAACAAATAACCCACCTCTCTCCCCTCAGTCTCAAAGCTGGATGCTAACCGCACGGCAACTTCAAGATGAGCTGACTCAAACTCAAGTCGCATTGAAACAGTCGCAGGAGCAACGAGAGCAGGATCGGGTTAAATTCGACGAACTGAAAGTTCAATTTTCTCAAACACAATCCGAATGGGAAAGGGTTCGCACTCAGCTACAAGCCGAGTTGAAGGCATCTCGCGATCGCCAACAGGAACAAGCGAAAGAAATAGACTCCTTGAAATTACAAATAAACGACACCCAATCCGACCTCAATCAATGCCGAGAAAACTATACTCAAACACAGGCAGAATCAAATCAATATCAGCACCCGTTAAAGGCGACACAAAATCAACTCAAATTATCCGAAGAAAAACTGCGCGACAGCCAAACAAAAGTCGAGCAGCTAGAGCATCAACAGCAGCAAACTCAAACCCAACTCGAACAGTCTCAAGAGCGATCGCATCAAATTCAAACCGAGTCGGACACGATTCAAGAACAACTCCCATGATGGCTCTTTACTTCAACTCTTAGAATTGAATCAAAGTCGAGATCTGTGCGCTTTATTTTCGGTCGAATTTTTGCGAACATTCCCCGATTGTGAAGTGCGAGATTTACAAGCATTAAATTGGCAGATTTTGGCGGCCGCGATCGCCACCGGTCAAACCATTGCTTACTATCCTTATCCTCTCCATCTCAGCGATTCGGATTCGACAGGGACGATCGCACCCGAACAGCTTCCCAAAGAGCGGTATTATTTGCGCCAATATTTATCTCAGATTGAACCCGAAAAATGGACTCAGCGACAACTTCATCTTTTATAGCGGTGTGAAATGATTCGTGAAAAATCGATCCGCTTAAAGCCCCCAGGATTGGGGGTTTGGGGGCCGAACAATTTTACAAATGGTTTCACATTGCTATATTAACTGGCATTGAGCAACTCTCGCAACTAGAAGTCAAAAAACAAGGTCAAATTTGGCAACTCAACCAGGACAAAAATCGTTATCAAGCTTTGGCATCTCAGTCACAAGCCTGGATGC
The DNA here is from genome assembly GCF_055795065.1 of Lyngbya sp. CCY1209. Classification (NCBI taxonomy): domain Bacteria; kingdom Bacillati; phylum Cyanobacteriota; class Cyanophyceae; order Oscillatoriales; family Microcoleaceae; genus Lyngbya; species Lyngbya sp. CCY1209. Next base: position 14,477 of record NZ_JAYFER010000315.1, on the reverse strand, counting down.
AAACGGCTATCGAAACTCAAAAGGAACTGGACGCACTTCAGGCGGAACTCCAGAAGACCCAGGCTATGCTAAAATCCATGCAACAAGCGGAGGTGCGGTCGCCATGAGATTTATCAACCCCAAAACCGACTACGCTTTTAAAAAAATCTTCGGTTCGGCAGAAAGCAAGAACATTTTAATCAGTTTTCTCAATGCTTTGGTCTATGACGGTAATCCGACCATTGAAGACTTGGAAATTATTGATCCCAATTTACCCCCTCAACTCGAAGGGTTAAAAGATACCTATCTTGACGTCAAAGCGAAGTTGAATGATGGGACACTGGTGATCATTGAAGTGCAGGTGTTAAACGTGCAGTCTTTTGGAAAGCGAGTTTTATTTAATGCCGCGAAAACCTATGCGTTCCAACTGCAACGGGGACAAGGGTATCGATACCTGAAACCGGCGATCGCTTTAACCTTAACTGATTTTGAAATGTTTCCCGAACGCGATCGCCTAATTTCCCGCTTCATTTATAAAGAGAAGTCGGAAGGCTGGGACTATACGGACAATGATATTGAGTTAGTCTTTGTCGAATTGCCGAAGTTTACCAAAGAACTCGACCAACTTGAAACCCTAGCAGATCAGTGGATTTATTTTATGAAATTTGCGCGATCGCTCACCTCGATTCCAGAAAATATGGACGCGATCGCGGAATTCCATCAGGCGTTTGAAATTGCCAATCAAGCCGGCTTGACTCCCGAAGAGTTAGAAGATTTAGAGCGACGAGAAATGTTTATTTATGACCAACAGGGTGCGATCGCTTTGGGACGAGAGGAAGGACGAGAAGAAGCACAACGTGACGTGGCTCGAAATTTACTGGGTCAACTGAACGATGAAGCGATCGCGCAAGCAACGGGATTAAGTCTGGAAGTAGTTGTAGCCTTGCGCCGGGAAATGATGAATGATTAACTAAATTGGAGCATTAAAAAGGAAATGGTGGGTTACGGCGCAGATGAAAAGTTGCGGGTTTTTCTGAAAAATTACTGTCGCGCCTAACCCACCCTACCGGACTGGCTATCATTAGTCGATATCTATCATTAGTCGATATTTTTTTCATCATAACTCACCAATTGGAGGAAGGCAATTTTTCTTCTTTACCACTCCCGTCGATCGCTCTCAACAATCCGGATACTATCCCCGTCGAGAAGCTCCGAAGAATCGGGTCAAAACCTGTTTTTGTTCGTCCCGACTGGGATCGCCTGACGGACAACTGGCTCATCCCCGACTTGTCCGGATAACGGGTTTGTGATATATGGGCTTGCTTGTTGGAGCGGTTTGTCGGCGAACGTTCACCCCACCGTCAAGCCGCGATGACGGGAGACTTGTTTTCGCATTACAGTTAAGGTTTGATTGACGATTGACACCCGTACCTTCCATGACACAAGCAAAAACCTGGAGCCAACGGTTTGAAAAGGCCCTGCATCCCGCGATCGCGACCTTTAACGCCAGCATCGGCTTCGACATCGAGCTGATCGAATACGACCTCACCGGATCGATCGCCCACGCCCAAATGTTGGCGAAAACCGGGATCATCTCCCCGGAAGAAGGGGAGCAACTGGTGGCGGGGTTGGAACAAATTCGCCAAGAATATCGCGACGGCCAATTCAACCCCGGCGTGGACGCCGAAGACATTCATTTTGCCGTCGAACGGCGGCTGACGGAAATTGCCGGAGATGTGGGTAAAAAGCTGCACACCGGGCGATCGCGCAACGATCAGGTGGGCACCGACACCCGCCTCTACCTGCGGGACCAAATCCGACAAATTCGGGCGCAACTCCTCGACTTCCAGGGCGTCCTTTTGGATATCGCCGAAGGCCACGTCGAAACCCTCATCCCCGGCTACACCCACCTGCAGCGGGCTCAACCCCTCAGCCTCGCCCACCATTTGTTGGCCTATGTGGAGATGGCGAACCGGGACTGGGAACGCCTGGGCGAGATTTACAAGCGGGTGGACATCTCCCCCCTCGGGTGCGGGGCGCTGGCGGGAACCACATTTCCCATCGATCGCCACTACAGCGCCGAATTGCTGGGGTTCGGGCAGGTTTACGCCAACAGCCTGGACGGGGTAAGCGATCGCGACTGGGCGATCGAATTTCTCGGCGCCGCCAGCATCATCCTCGTCCACCTCAGCCGCCTCTCGGAAGAAATCATCCTCTGGGCGTCCCAAGAATTCGGCTTCGTCACCCTCACCGATAGCTGTTCGACGGGTTCGAGCATCATGCCGCAGAAGAAAAACCCCGACGTGCCGGAACTGGTGCGGGGAAAAACGGGCCGGGTATTCGGTCATTTGCAGGGGATGCTAGTGCTGATGAAGGGGTTGCCCCTGGCGTACAATAAGGACCTCCAGGAGGACAAAGAGGCCCTGTTCGACGCGGTGAAGACGGTGAAAGGCTGTCTGGAGGCGATGACGATTTTGTTGGCGGAGGGGATGGAATTTCGCGCCCCCCGTCTGGCGGAGGCGGTGGCGGAGGACTTCTCCAACGCGACGGACGTGGCGGACTACCTGGCGACGAAGGGCGTCCCGTTCCGGGAGGCTTACAATTTGGTCGGAAAGGTGGTGAGGACCTGTCTGGAGTCGGGGAAATTGTTGAAGGATCTGACGTTGGAGGAGTGGCAGTCTTTGCACCCCCAATTCGAGGCGGATATTTACGAGGCGATCGCACCCCATCGAGTTGTCGCGGCCCGGAATAGCTACGGCGGCACGGGGTTTGAACGGGTGAAAGCGGCTCTGAAAATGGCCTGCGATCGCCTCAATTCGGCGCGATCGGAATCCTAACCCCAAATTTGCCGGTGGGAAAATTAAAAATTAATCATCAACAATCCATCATTAACAATTAGTAATTGTCGATTAATTTTCCCACCTTTCATGTCTAGTCCGTCCGCTTATCTTACACGAATATTGTCATGACTTCCGAGAATGAAAGTGTACCGGAAAATCGAGCCAGATTTGATGGGAGTAAGGCGCAGTTTATCGAAATTATTTCTTGGCTGTCCGTCGTCTATCTCGCGGTCAAACTATTCGTCATTCCCGTCGCATCTTTCGCGATTTCCACCTTTGCTACCCCCACCAGTGGGGAGTATCCCGACTCCACCGAAAGTGCCGACGTGCCACTTCCGGAAATTACCTTTGCGGATATCGGACTGATCGCCGTCATCCTCCTCTTTCAACCGGCGACGGCTACATTGATCCAGTCGATCAAAATCTCGCCTGACGGCATCGAAGTCCAGTTGAAGGAACTGACGGAAAAAGTCGATCGCGTCGAAAATAATGTGGGCAAAATGCACCGGGAAGTTGAAACGCACATGACCGGAATGGAAGAGAATTTGAGGGAAGAAATGAAACAAATGGAGGAGCGTTTAAATAACTCCGAAAAGGAAAATAATTCGGATCGATAACCGCAGGTTCGATCCGGGTGGATCGAATCATTTTTAAAAAAAACTTAATTTTTTTCAAAACACGAAATAACCGCCGGCTTGTATAGTGTAGATATCCCCTCAATTCCATTTCATCAGTAAGGATGTAAACCCATGCCGTCAACCTGGAACGATTCTCTCAAAACTGGTATCCCGTTAATTGACTTTCAGCACAAACAGTTGTTCGACCAAATGGACTTATTGATCCAAAATCTCGAAGAAAGGCGGGGCAAGCACGAGCTAAAATCGACGTTGAGTTTTTTGGATATGTACGTCAACAATCATTTTAAATATGAGGAATCCTGCATGAATCTTTATCATTGCCCCGTCGCCTGCAAAAATCAAAAAGCCCACGAACAATTTATCGCAAATTTTGAAAATATCAAACTAAAAATTGACCAAAATCACAGCTTTGATTCCATTGTCAGAGGAATTAAAATTGATTTATTGGATTGGTTTATCAACCATATCAAAAATATCGATACGCAACTGAAACCCTGCATCAAAAAGTGAGATTTTCCCGGGAATTACGGGCGATCGCCGGGGGCCCACCTCACTCGGCGACGATTTCGCCCCAATTTTACATGAAAAAATTCCGATGCTAGACTGGTAGGGAGTGTAGGGATATTCAAATTTACCCCGGGCCTCCGAATGATTCAGCCAATTTGTCGCACTGCGACGCCTCCTCCCGAGTCCACACCCCAGTCTATTATCGCTCAGGCACAAACCGAACTGATTTCACCCCAAAAATTTTACCAACTCTGCCAGCAATTTCGCCGGGAGACGGGCCAATCTAGGCTGTATTTCGGGGAACCGATCGCCGCCTATCTGGACTGCGGTTTGAGTGTGGCGGAAATTCGCCAATTGTTCGACGATCTCGCCCTTTATGTCAAACAAACCTCGACCCCAAACGCGATCGCTCATTTTCGCCTACAATTTCCCGGCTGTCCCCGCCAACGTGCGATCGCCGTAACCGTTGAAATTATCGGTTCCGGGATGATCGGACGGGTTGCCAAAGTCACGCTCAACGGCACGGATGCGATCGCCTTCAAAGTCTTTTTCGACCCCGATTTCGTCTGGCTGCACGGCCCCTGGGGCGAAATTCCGGTGGGTATCCGATTAAAATATTGCCAGGTCACGAAAGACATTTCCGAGTTTTTATTTGCCAGCGACAATTGGGCCGTCTGGGAGTGGATCGACCCCCAAACCTCGACGCGATCGCGGCGGCGGGGCATCACCTACGCGACATTCGCCCGCCGAGAAGGGTTGACCCGCCTCAACCCTTTAAATCGCAAAAACTATAACCCCTACGGCATCCGCCTCGACCCTGGCGGCATCCAAAAAGAATACCCCGGCCGGCGGCTGTTCGACTGTTATTGGGGAACATTATTTTACCTCCGAAAAATCCGCCGGGAAGGCCCGAAGGCAATCCAAGAAATTCTCAATCCCCAATTTTTTGCCTACAGCTTAAAGCGACTTTGGGCGCTTTTATTGAAGACATAAACAATCTAATTTGGAGATTGCAAAATCAGCAAAATTTCCGCCTGAATTCGCTCTCTAAATTGGGAGTCGGACTGCTGCTGGCGGGTGATTTCATTAAAGCGGGCGACGCTCAACCCCTTCCCTTCGATAATTTGTTTCGCCCGATCGCAGTAACTCACCGCAATTTGGGGGGCATTTCCCGGCAGGGCATTGATGCTCGTTGGTTCGTCGCAGACGATGCGCGGCACCTGTCCGACGATCCTTTTGATTTCCTCGAACGCCTGATGCCGCCGGGACTCCAAGGCGATCGCGGCTCGGGCGTAATTGGTAATTTCCTCGTCGGTAAAATTGTTGTTTTGAGCCCTCGCGACGGTGCCGAAACTTTCCGTGGGGGCGGGTGCTCTCAGGTCTGGAACCCACCCGCCCAAGACGGCGATCGCCGACAAAACACCGATGGCGGCAGATTGCAATAACACGGGTCGGGGATGCACCGAAAATGGCTTTGATGATACTTTCATGATCTTCTCAACTCCAGACATTTATCAATAACAATACAGGTCTCATCGCCGTCGCGGAATCAGTCAAAGGGAAAGAGCAAAGAATTGATTTCCGCTCCCCCGAAAAAACTGGGGGATGGCTCGAATCAATTTCCGGCATTGCGCTGCAGGCGGAGCAACTCTTCCTGAATGCGCTCCTGGAGGTTCGGGTTAGCCTGCTGCGATCGCGTGATCTCGTTGAACCGAGTCACCGTCAAATTGTGCTGTTCGATATAATTCTTCGCCTGCTCGCAGTAATTCACCGCGATCGCCCGCAAATCTCGGTTGAGACTGTTGATGCTCCCGGTTTCGTTGCAGATCACCGCCGGAACCGCTCCCCCCGAAATTCCCTTAATTTCATCGTAGGCTTGTTGACGTCTGGGTTCGATCAACAGCACCGCCCGGGCATAGTTGCGAATTTCCTCATCGCTGACGCCCGAACCCTGTTGCGCCCAAACCTCCGTCCCCAACCAATCGGAGCGATCGGACAGGTCCGGAACCGCCCCGGTCAGCACCCCGACCAGGGCGATCATTCCGACGGCCAGCGATCGCCACCGCTTCCGGTTCGCCGGACGAAAAACAGAAGATAACCAAGAATTCATGATCGACATCTCCGAGCAGAGCATAACACTCATCACCCCTCACCGGGTATGGGGAAGCTGTATCTACAATCAATAGCCAACCCTCGTCCTCAAAACTTCCGGAACCGGATCGCGCCAGGAAAACAGCCCAATCTTTTTGAACTGTTTTCGAGTCTAGAAGTTCCTGAAGTGCGATCGAAACAGGCCGGAGACCCACAGTTTGGGGGGGCCAGCACATGGGGGGCTTCACCCCGGGCGCAAAAAAACGGGATCGAATCCGGAAAACCTGCGATCCTTAATTGACTCGAAACGGTTGCAGCGCCCACTTGAAATTGTGGGAGGTCGTCCCCGAACCGGTCTGTATCACCCGAGACGAACTTTATTCTTAAGGAATCCAAACCACCATGCAAAAGTTACACGGTATCGTTGCCGCCGGCCACCCAGAAACCGCCCGAGCCGGGTTAAAAATGTTGGAATTGGGCGGCAATGCCTTCGATGCGGCAGTGGCTTCCATGTTGGCCGCCTGCGTCGCCGAACCCGGACTGACTTCCCTGGCGGGGGGCGGTTTTTTGTTGGCGCATACTGACACCAACCAAAACATTCTATTCGATTTTTTCACCCAAACGCCACGCACCAAACGGCCCAAAAGTCAAGTCAATTTTTACCCCGTCGATGTCAACTTCGGCGGCTCGATCCAAGAATTTCACATCGGCTTGGGGTCGATGGCGGTTCCCGGCGTGGCGGCGGGGGTGTTCCACGTCCACCGCACTTTGGGGACACTGCCGCTCCGGGTGGTGGCCGAACCCGCCATCCACCTGGCGAGGAACGGCGTGGAGATCAATCGATTTCAAGCCTACACCCTCGAACAAATCCTGCAGTCGATCCTGCTGACCTCCCCGGAAGGGCGACAGATTTACGCCCCCCGGGACACGATCCTGAAAGCCGGGGAACGGTTGGTTATGACCGACTGGGCCAAAACCCTCGCAGGTTTGCTCGAAGCCGGCGTCCGGGAATTTTACGAGGGGGAGATCGCCGAAAAATTGGTGGGGGACTGCCGGGAAGGGGGTGGCTACCTGACCCGGGAGGATTTGAAAAACTATCGGGTCATCGAACGGAATCCCCTGTGTATCAATTATCGAGGAAAGCAGATTTTGACGAATCCGCCGCCGAGCTCGGGGGGGACGCTGATCGGATTTGCCTTGGAGTTGTTGTCGGAAGTCGATCTGGCCGGAGTCGAGTTCGGCAGTGCCCGCCATTTAAAGTTACTGGCGGCGGTGATGAAGTTGACCAACGAGGCCCGACGGCACGGGTTTGACGATCGCCTCCACGATGACGACATCGCCGGGGTGTTCTTGTCCGAGGAGAATTGCCGACCGTATCAATCTCAATTGCGGGATGCGGTGAATAAGTGGGGAAGCACGACCCATATCAGCGTTTTGGATAGTGACGGCAATGCGGCCAGCGTCACCACCTCCAACGGGGAGGGGTCGGGTTACATCATCCCGGGGACGGGAATCATGGTCAACAATATGTTGGGGGAGGAGGATCTCAACCCCCACGGCTTCCACAACTGGCCGGAGGACGTGCGGATCTCGTCGATGATGGCGCCGACGATGATTTTGGACGGGACTCGCCTGGAGATGGTGATGGGTTCGGGGGGGTCGAATCGCATCCGCACGGCGATTTTACAGGCGATCTCGAATCATCTGGATTTCGGGATGTCGGTGGGGGAGGCGGTGGAGAGTCCCCGGGTGCACTGGGAGAGCGATCGCTTCGATTTGGAACCGGGGTTCGATCGCGCCGCCGTTGAGCAGATCCGGGGTGCGATCGCTGGGGAGATCCGGCAATGGCGGGAACGGAATATGTTCTTCGGGGGAGTCCATGCCGCGATCGCCCGTCCCGACGGCACCCTCTCCGGCGCGGGGGACATCCGCCGCGACGGCGCGAGTTTGGCGATTTAGGGGACTCCCAACCCCAAATTCATAAGCAAAAGTTATTTAATGACCAGATTTGATTTGGTAAAAAATATAACTAAACGGCTATAAAACTGTTGACTCATATGTTCATCTCATGGCATATTGTTGACACGGTAGAAAAAACAACTGCCGCATACGTACCTCGAAAACTCAAGAACGCCATACATATTTGACATGACGACTACCTTACAACGTCGCGAAAGCGGCAACATCTGGGAACGGTTTTGCAGTTGGGTCACATCCACGAGCAACCGCTTTTACGTCGGCTGGTTCGGAGTCCTGATGATCCCGACCCTGTTGACCGCCACCATCTGTTTCGTGCTGGCGTTCATCGCCGCGCCTCCCGTCGATATCGACGGCATCCGCGAACCCGTTTCGGGTTCCCTGTTGTACGGAAACAACATCATCACGGCGGCAGTCGTACCCAGTTCCAACGCGATCGGGTTGCACTTTTATCCCATCTGGGAAGCCGCCAACATGGAAGAATGGCTGTACAACGGCGGCCCCTACCAACTGATTGTTTTCCACTTCCTGATCGGCATTTTTTGCTACATGGGACGCGAGTGGGAACTCTCCTATCGGTTGGGGATGCGGCCTTGGATTGCCGTCGCCTACAGCGCCCCCGTCGCCGCCGCCACTGCCGTACTGCTGATTTACTCCATCGGCCAGGGGTCTTTCTCCGACGGTCTGCCCTTGGGTATTTCTGGCACGTTTAACTTCATGTTAGTGCTCCAAGCCGAACATAACGTTTTGATGCACCCCTTCCACATGATCGGAGTTGCCGGCGTCTTCGGCGGCGCCCTGTTCTCGGCGATGCACGGTTCTCTGGTGACGTCTTCCCTGGTTCGCGAAACCACCGAAATCGAGTCCCAGAACTACGGCTACAAATTCGGACAAGAAGAGGAAACCTACAACATTGTGGCAGCTCACGGCTACTTCGGTCGCCTGATCTTCCAATATGCTTCCTTCAACAACAGCCGCGCCCTGCACTTCTTCTTGGGTGCTTGGCCGGTCATCGGCATCTGGTTCGCCGCCTTGGCGGTTGCCTCTTTCTCCGTCAACCTGAACGGGTTCAACTTCAACCAATCGGTGTTGGATTCCCAAGGTAAAGTGATCAAAACTTGGGCCGACGTGATCAACCGAGCCAACCTGGGGATTGAAGCCATGCACGAGCGTAACGTGCACAACTTCCCCTTAGATTTGGCGTCCGGCGAGTCCACCCCCGTGGCTTTGGTGGCTCCCGAAATTGGCTAATTTTTGGAATCGTTGCCTAACCTACATGATGCGCCTCCCGTTCGGGGGGCGCTTTTTTATTGGCGGATAACACTCGCCACGACAGACACAGAAAACAGGGAGTTTGGCAGTCGGGCCTCAAAAAATGTCACAATAGGCTCAACGACTCATGGAATGGTCGTCCTAACCTCCTCTGGGGTGATGTTGACAGGCTTTGCTGTCCGACTGCCACAGTCGATCTGACCGATCCGCTCTTGAGTGGCTGCCACGCTCTGAGAATTAATAAGATGTTAAATTTATTCCCAAAATCTCAGAAATCTTTACAATCATTACCCGAGGGCTCCTTAACCCGGAAAACACTGATTCAAGTCGCAATTAGTGCCACTTTAATTGTGACAGCAGCCACGGGTATCAATTACTGGCAAATTTTCTCCACCTTGAGAAATCAGAAATTGGAGCAACTCGAAGAATATGTCGTGGAAAGAGTCGCCAGAGAACAACAAATTTTTCAACTGGCAACTGACAATCATGAAATTTTAAAACGGGAAATTATTGATAGATTGACATCTAAGAATAGAGATAATGACGAACTAGAAAAGGAATTTAATCGGTTATTTGTCAGGAACTCTGACGGAGTGATCCGCAATCGACCCGAAAATTTTGACGGGACCAATGAAGCCGGTGTCTATATCGGAAAATCGGCAGAAATTACCGATGAAATTCGCTATAAAGTCATTAATTTAAAGCAGTTAGTTGAATCCTATGGTCGAGCTTGGCACAGTCAATTTCAAAGTACCTTTTTGATGACTCCCGAAAATATTACTGTTGTCTATTGGCCGGAAGTGCCGACGTGGGCTCAAGATGCGGATGCCAATTTTTATATGCCCAAACAAGAAGAATATATCGTCGCGAACCTCGAAAATAATCCCGAGCGAAAAACAGTTTGGACTGACCCTTATTTTGAGGAAGTTAGTCAACTTTGGCTGGTCACTTCTTCAACTCCAATTGATATCAATGATCGACCCATCGCTACCCTCGGACATGATGTGAGGCTGAATGCTCTGATCGAACGGACTGTTAATAATAATATTGAGGGAGGATATAACTTAATTTTTACGGATGATGGTCAATTGATCGCCCATCCAAAGTTAATGGATAAAATTCAGGATCGAACCACTCCCTACAAAATCATTGAATTTGAGAATAGCAACTTAAAAGATATCTTTCAACTGACCACTAGCACGCCTCAGCAGCAAATCATTATTAACAATGCTGGATCGGGAGAGTATCTAGCCGTAAAAAAAATTGCCGGCCCGGATTGGTATTTTGTGAGCGTTTTTCCCAAATCTGTTTTAACACAACAAGCCGTCAAGCTGGCTCTGGTCAATTTGTTAATTGCGGCTATTTTACTCTTGGCGCTGTTGGTCATTTTTTCGACTATATTAAATACAGAAATTGCCACACCATTAAAAAAGTTAATTGAGGCGACGTACAAAATTTCTGAAGGGGATTATAATGTTTATATTGAAGAGAACAGAAAAGATGAAATCGGTCGCCTCGCTCAATCGTTTAACCTGATGGCTGCAGAGATTGCCACTAAAAATGGAGAGTTAAAAACTGCCTTCGACAATCAGGTTCAATCGGTGCGGCAAGTGACAAACACCATGAATGAACTCACTGACTTTGCCCGCTCCTCAGCGACTCAAGCCTCCGAGGCTTCTCGGGGGGCTAAACAAGTATTATTGTTGATAGAGGGTGAGGGGAATGAAAAAAATTATAGCTTGCAAGAAACTGTTGATAAACTGACTCAACAAATTTCTGATTTAAACGATAAAATAGCTCGGGTCGGCTTGATTTCATCCGTCTCGAGTCATTTGGCAAATCAAACCAATGTGTTGGCATTGAATGCAGCAGTTGAGGCGGTACGAGTCCAGGAAAATGGGCAAGGTTTTAATGTAATTGCAACGGAAATCCGCAAACTAGCCGATCAGAGTAAAACTTCTGCCGCAGAAATTAATAGTTTGATTCGGGATATTAAAACTGCTATGAACTCCACGATTAAACTAACTGATGAAAGTAAAATAGCCTTTGAAACTGCTATCAATGCCGTGAATAATATTGCCGAAAATTCCGAACAAATTTCTGTCAATACCCATCAGCAGTCTGTGGCGATCGAAGAAGTTTTGGCAACGATGAATCATCTGGCAACAATAGGGCAACTAAGCCAAACCCCTCAAAATGCTCCTCAAACCGATGAATGATATCCGGGTCACGGTTTTTTAGGGCTTTGGGTAACAGTGTAACCGCCAGGATTAGATGTCCCCCTGTCCAGATAGTTGCCCCTATTGTATGGAAAAGAATCAGAATTTTCAACAACATTGTTTGTGGCTGCTATGGGGTGGTAATCATCTGATGTATGATGCCGGATTTGACCTGTATTTTACCCGATCTCGATATCAATAAAGGTTGACAGAAACCCGCTTATCCATGCCGCCGCGATGATGGGCGACAGTTGACTAAATAGCCGGCCTTTCTTGATAGGCGATCGCACGGTTACGACCTCTTTCTTTGGCTTCGTACAACGCTTCATCTACCTGGCTGATCAGGTGGGCGATCGAGTGATTGCCCCTTTGAAATTCGGCGACTCCAAAGCTGGCCGTTTGATGGCCGACCGTGGTAAACTCGTGGTCGGCTAACCGTTGACGCAGCGCCTCGGCCAGAGCCGTCGCCGCGGATAAATCAGTATTGGGAGTAATGATGATAAACTCTTCGCCACCCCACCGCCCCAAAATATCTGTGTCCCTGAGTCTTTGATTGAACAGCATCACCATTTCGGTCAACACGGCATCTCCGGCCAGATGCCCAAAGGTATCGTTGATCTTTTTGAAGTAGTCGATATCGCAGAGAATGACGCTAAATGGCTGTCGGTATCGATGAAAAAGAGATTCTTGTTTCTGCAAACATTCTTCGATTTTGAGGCGATTGTAACAACCCGTCAAAGGATCGGTAACTGAGATCTTTTCTAGCTTGCGGTTGTAAGTTTGTAGCAAATATTGGCGATAAAGGACGACCGCCAAAACGGTCAGCCCGAAGAATAAATATCGCCGCAGGACTCGATAATCGACACCTTTTTCATACCGGACAGAAATCCAATCGTTGATGATGCCTTGTTTGGCTTTTTCATCGATGGAAGCGATCGCTTTCTCGAAGATACTCAGCAGCTCGGGTTCATCGTTGCGGACGGCAACCCCCAATTCCCAAAGCCGCTCAAATCGACCGGCAATTTTCAGGGAAGGATATCGTTTCTGGATGGCATACGAGGTGGTCGGCAAAAGATCGACATACCCGAACAGATTACCCTGTTCAACTTGCTGTAAACCCTCGTCAATGGAGATCACCTCGACGATTTGCATCTCGGGGTATCGGTTTCGCAATACTTCCGCAAAAGCGTAGCTCTTGACAATTCCAATTTTGCGATCAAGAACGTCGGCAATATCGGCGATAAACGGTTCCTTTTCTCGGGTAGCTATCACCAACGGCAGTTCCAGATAGGGTTGGGTAAATTCGGCATATTCGCGCCGATCTGGGGTGGGAATTGCCAGGGAGAGAATGTCACATTCCCGCCGTTTAAATTGTTCGATACTTTCGGGCCATGTTTCGGTTTCCAACAGGGCGATCGGGATGCCAATCCGGGCATCCAACAATTTAAAGAAGTCCGCGCTCATCCCCGTATGTTGCCCATCGATGATTGCCTCCAGGGGCATCCAACTCGGGTCGGCACACATTTCGATCTGACCTTTATGTTGTAGATATTTTAATTCTTTTTTCGTAAAACCAAAGCTGGCGGTATCGGCAGCCAGATACCAGCGCCGACGCAGATGGGTGTACTCCTCTTCTGAAACCGCCGCCATAGCTTTATCTAAAATTGATTTCAAAATCGGGCGATCGCTGCGGATGCCCAAATATTGACCCGCATTGGAGAAATAAGGGTCGCCAATCAGAGGACGGCTCACCAAATCTTTCAAGAAATAGCGGTCGATATAATAGTTAAAATTCGCATGACTTTCCAAAGCCGCATCGGCCCTCCCCGCTTCCACCTGCTTCATCGCATCCAAGGTGTTGTTGGTCAACAGCAGGTTGATTTCGGGATAGTGTTTTGTCAAGATTTCCTCAAAAAAGAACCCCCTGACGATCGCCAAATTTTTGCCTTTGAGCTGCCCGAGTTCGGTATAGTCTTCGCCGTCTTTGCGGGTCAGCAAAGAATTGACCAAATCGAATACATATTGGTCGGAGAAGAGCGCGAATTTCTTGCGCTCTTCGGTGATCACCATATTGGTGACTACATCAATTTTTTTCTGGGCCAGCAGGGTCATAAATTCGTCCCAAGTCGGGCCGACCACAAACTCAACTTCGAGACCCACTTTTTGGGCGACAAGCTGAATGTACTCGTTGCTGAATCCTTCGACATTCCCATCCTCGACAAAGTTATAAGGCGCCCAATCCGACTCGGCATGAACTCGCAGAACCGGATTGGCTTCAATATACGCCCGTTCTGCTGCGGTGAGTTCAACTGTCGAACTGCTTTGGGGTGACGGCTCACCCGTTTCTTGGGCAATTCCTGGATTCCAAGCCAGCAGCAACGTTAATACTAAGCCGAACAGGCTCAAAATCAAGTGGTGGCGATCGAATTTGCGGGCGACTTTCATTTTTGGAAACAGGTGTTAAATTGGCACGATCGGCCGAAATATTTTATTGCCGGAATATATCGGAGGATTTTTAAATTGTAAAATAATTCGTCCGATGAGGTTCAGTTCTGGAATTTTGCTGGGGTCCTCCAGACCAGGCCCGATGGTCGCCGGGGGATATAGCACTACATCCATGCCATCTGTCGTTAAGGAATGTAACAATAGATGAAGGAAAGCGATGGAGGACATCCCTCATGGACGATAAGAACTACTCATGGAAAGGCTCTCCCAACGCCGGAGTCGTGCTGTCGGTACTGGCTGCGGTGGGCGCGATCGCGGTCATCCTGGCGGGCTTCGCCGGCTAGAAGGGTCGGTATATGGGCGATCGCGTTCCGGGGTGCGATCGTCCATTGATAAGACAAGCTTATATTTATAATAATTAATAATTGTCGAAAAACCCTTTACAAAGCTTAACAGTCTGTGTCATATTAGAGTCACGGTAGAGGAAAACACCTGCCGGATACGTACCT
>NZ_JAYFER010000314.1:0-24601 GCF_055795065.1 Lyngbya sp. CCY1209 | reverse complement strand
ACTCTTAAAGGCATAGTCAATGTGCCTCTACCAACTCCTTTAAGAGAAAATCCTAAAGTTGTTGCTACTTTTGTAAACCTCGGTTTTACCCGGGATTTGTCGAAGGATGATTCTCAACAGAATAACAAATTTGTTGCCATATTGTATCACCCACTGCACTTTTTCGGATGATTCTGCGCTGGCGATCGAAAAGGACGGACCCGACCCGAACCTCCCGGCGGGCGTGGGTGTGGATGTAGGCGGCGGCGCGGCGGTCGATGGTGTCCGCGATCGCACTATAGACGCGATCGGCCCGCTCGGCATCCAGTTTCCGCAAATAGGTCAGGGCATCTTCGGCCGTGGGAGAGCGCAAAATCGCCCGCAAATCGTCGCCGGGGAGCCCGATGTCGGCACAGTGGGCCGTGAGGATTTCCAGGCGTCCGTCGGCGAGGTGGTGGTGGGTGTGGAAGATGCCACCGGCCAGTTTGATCAGCTTCCCGTGGTAGCCGAATAGCAAGATGGACTCGACGCCGACTCCAGCCGCGGCCACCAGCATCGGACCGAGCCAGTTGGCGGTTTTCACCGTCTGTCCGGCGGGGATGCCGGAATTGACGGCCAAATCCAGGCCGTTTTCCCCCAGACAGAAGACCAGGGTTTTGAATTCTGTGGCTTTTTGTTCCAGAATTTCTCGATAAGCGTCCAACTGTCCGGGGGCGCTGAGGGGTCGGGATAATCCCGTCGTGCCCAGCAGGGACAGCCCCTCGACGACGCCGAAGGCCTCGTTGGAGGTGCGTTTGGCCAGTTGCCGCCCTTCGGGTAAAATCACGGTGACTCGGATGCGATCGCCGGGGGGCAGCAGGGGTTTGAGGTTTTCCAGAATCAGCGATCGCGCGTATTTGTAGATCGCCGCGCCGCCCCCTTTTTCGTGGAAACCCACCCCCTCGCCCCCGACAATTTCGATCGCCATTCCCAGGGGGTTGGGGTTGCCCTCGATGCGTTCCACCAGCGCCCAAATGGGGGTGTCGCGGGTCAGATCCAAGTTGTCGCCCGGATCGGAACGGGTGATGCCGAGGGCGGAATTCGGACCCAGGCGGGCGACCTGTTCGACGGGAATTTCGGCCGTTTCCGGGGGGTCGATCAAGTTCACCGGGACGGCGTTTTGGGGGTCGGGCGTTTGTTTCTGTAGGTGTTTGAGGGCCGCGATCGCGGCGGCGCCGGCGAAAACGGGTAAGGTGTATCCAGAACGGGGTTGAGTGGTCATCTTTTGGGGTGGGATGGCGATCGCGATTTTAACATCGAACCGGTCTACCCGGCCTCTGGGATGAAGCCGGCGGCGATCGCTTCTACCCCGTGCCGGCGGATTGGCACGACCTCTATCCGAGTTGAAGTTATGGGGAGGCGGGGGGGATTTCCGCCTCTTCCGAGAACCGATAAAAGCTGGGATCATCTTTGAATGTCTGTTCATTTAAGGGACTCTCAATGATGCCCATTTCCAACATCAACTGACCCATCAAAATCGCCTCTTCGCGGGTCGCCCGTTCCTGCACCATCAGCCACTCCACCGCATCCGAACCCAAAAAGACGTCGGGAAATATTTTAAACTGAAAACGCCGATCTTTGACCGGCACGCCTTCCGGCCCCCGCATCGCGGCCGCGATCGCGTCCCAGTCGTATTCTTCCCGGATTTCGGGTTCTTCGAGGGGTAGAAATTCCCGGGGTTGGGGCCGGTCATTTTCGGGGGTCTGCGAGCGCACCCCGGCGGAAATTTCCGGGTCTAAATCCTTGAGGTACAACTCCTGTTGGGGACGGGCAATTTCGATTCCGTACCGCCGCAGATACCGCTCGATTTGGCTGTACAGGTGGGTCCTCACCTTCGGCTGTTTGAGGGGGTCGGAAATAAACGCCACCACCCGAAATTGTAACCCGTCTTCGGCGTATTCCCGGAACTTGACTTTCGGCGGCGGGTGGCGGAGGATGTCCGGGTGTTCCACCTGGGCTGCGGCTAACAAAACCTTGGAAACAAACTCGATATCCGAACCGTAGGAAACGTTGATATAGGCTTTCACCCGCGTTAAACCGCTGCGGTTCCAGTTGAGGACTTCCCCCTCGATAAAGCGGGAATTGGGGACGGTAATGATGTGGCGATCAACGTGGGAAATTTCCGTGGTTCGGGCACCGATTCGCAGCACCAATCCTTGGAATTCTCCCACTTGAACTAATTCCCCGATTTTGATGGGGCGGGCGACGATTAAAATCAAACCGCTGATAAAATCTTTGGCGATATTTTGCAGTCCGAAACCGATGCCGACTCCGATCGCACCCAGGAGAAATGCCAGGGATTGAAAGTCGATCCCGCCGGCATTTAAAACCAAAAGTACGCCGATAAAGAGGAGGCTGTAGCGGACGAAAAAGGCGATCGCATCTTGATGGCTGCGGTTGGCGGCGGTGAGGGTCAAAAGGCGCGATCGCAGAAGGCGGACAAACCAACCCACGCCAATCCAGAGGGCGGCAACCATCAGGATCAAAACCAATACCCGGTTCAGGGAAATCGCCTCTTCTCCGAGTTGAAAGATGCGGTTGTTAAAGGTGCTGTCCAGCAGTTTTATGAGGTAGTAAAACCATTCTCTAGTGATGGGAAATAATCGTGCAGAATAGATTATAAATACAACCCATACTCCGATTTGTAGTAATATCAAAATCAACAGTTTTAAGGAACCCCACCGCCCCGGAGATTGTCGGGCTTGCTGCTGTTGGACGTGGCGGCAAAGTAAGATCAGCAGCACTTGCAGGAGGAGGGCGACAAAAAAGGCGATCGCTATTTGTTTGAACGCCCAGCGGGTGTAGTCTGCCGTCCGTTCCCGCCAACTTTTATTCAATCCTTCCTGCAATTTTTTTTGCCAAATTTCCCCCTGATTTTCCGGGTAAAGTGCGCCGACTGTATCCGCTTCCGCGACCCGCAGAAAGGGGCGATCGCCTACTTTCAAAACGACCTCGTTTTGGCGGCGGACAATTTCAATCGCCAACCGAATTCCAGATGGGCGAATTTTCGTCCGATTCCACTTGATTTTCATCGATTTTTTGGTCATCGTTACAACTGTCAAAATAACCCCGAGAGATCCGGTTATAGCAGCTTCCGAATCACAACCCTTTCGAGGACGGTTCGGCCCGAAAGCTGACCCCCCGACATCCCCGGGGCTGTTTCATTTTCCCCCGAAAAATGGCGTTTGGGGGGCGGAGGGGTGGAGGGGCGCAATGGGCGCCCTCCGAATTTGAGAGGGTGATTATTTTACCCGTCGATATCAATGATATTTTTAATTTTAAAATCAAAAAATTGCTAAAACTTAAGTTTCTGAGGTTGACAATCGATCCCAATTCGTATATCATGCGCGATCGCCGGCTTCTCTCTCTCGAGATCCTAACGTTTCTCAAAAGTTAACGTTTTTTTAATCTTGCCGTGATAAGTTGATTCGGACAAGCAAAATCTGTGGATTTCACCCCCAAAAATGGACTTCTATGTGCAGTTAGCCCTCGCGGGTTGACCGCCAAATTCTCGATTAAAATAGGGATTTCTCCGTCAAACTAGCCAAGTTTTTTCGATCGCCATGACAGCAACCTACGACATTCAAGGTGCGGCCCATCAGTCTCCCCTCCTGGGTGAGGAAGTGACCGCCACCGGAATCGTCACCGCCCTCGCCGGCAACGGTTTTTACCTGCAAGATCCCGTCGGAGACGGGAATATCGCCACCTCGGACGGCCTATTCGTATTCACCGGAGATCCCCCCACCGTCAGCGTCGGGGATGGCGTAGAAGTGAGCGGAACCGTCGGGGAATTTATCCCCGGCGGGGCGGACAGCGGCAACCTCTCCATCACGCAACTGGAGGCGACGAATGCAAATGTCACCGTCGAGTCCTCGGGCAACGCCGTGCCCGCCCCCACGGTCATCCCCGACGATCGCACCCCGCCGACGGCCACCATCGACGACGACAACCTGACCAGTTTCGACCCGGAAACGGACGGGATCGACTTCTACGAAAGCCTGGAAGGGATGCGGGTCCAGGTCAACGAAGCCGTCGCCGTCAGCCCCACCAGCCGATTCGGGGAAATCGCCGTCCTCGCCGGCGGGGGCGCCAACGCCGCACTGCGGACCCCCGGGGGGGGCATCGTCATCCGGCCCGACGACTTCAACCCGGAACGGATCATCATCGACGACGAATTGGTTTCCGACCCCCCTTCAGTGACCGTGGGCGATCGCTTCGACGAACCCGTTACCGGCGTCTTCAGCTACAGTTTCGGCAACTACAAACTCCTCAATCCCGAACCCCTCCCCCCCGTCACCCCCGGCGGTTTGACCCCCGAAACCACCGACTTGGCGGGAACCCCGGACCAATTGACCGTCGCCACCTACAACGTCCTCAACCTCGACCCCGGCGACCCGCCCGAGACATTCCAGACCTTGGCGGCGGGGATCGTCAACAACCTCAACAGTCCCGACATCATCGGCTTGCAAGAAATTCAGGATAACAGCGGGTCCAACGACGACGGGATCGTAGCGGCCGACCAAACTTATCAGACATTGATCGACGCGATCGCAGCCGCAGGGGGTCCGACCTACGAATACCGGCAGATCGACCCCGAAAACAATCAAGACGGCGGGGCGCCCGGCAGCAACATCCGCGTCGGATTTCTCTTCAACCGCGATCGCGTCAGTTTCGTCGATCGCGGAAACGCCGGGGCCACCGACGCCACCCAAGTCACCACCGACGCCGGCGGCGAGGCCGCCCTCAGCCTCAGCCCCGGCCGCATCGACCCGGAAAACCCCGCCTTCGCCGAAAACGAAGCCACCGGCTTCGACGGAACCCGCAAGTCCCTGGCGGGGGAATTCATCTTCAACGGCGAGAAGGTTTTCGTCATCGTCAACCACTGGAAATCCAAAGGCGGCGACGATCCCCTGTTCGGGGCGACCCAGCCGCCGCAACAAGAAACCGTCCAACAGCGAACCGCCCAGGCCCAGGTGGTCAAGGACTTCGCCGACGAAATTTTGGCCGCCGACCCGGACGCCAACGTCGTCATTTTGGGGGATTTCAACGACTTCCAGTTTTCCCAACCCCTGCAAACCCTGGCGGGGGATGAGTTCGCCAACCTGACGTTGCAGTTGCCCGAACCGGACCGCTACAGCTTTATTTTTGACGGCAATTCCCAGGCTTTAGACCATATTTTGGTCAGCAATCATTTGGCGGACTCAACGCAGGTGGACGCGGTGCACCTCAACGCCGAATTTCCGAACCCGGCCAGCGACCACGATCCGATGGTGGCCGGCCTGACCCTATCCGGGCCGTTCACCCTGCAACTCCTCCACGCCTCCGACCAGGAAGCCGGGATTCCCGCCCTCCAGGACGCGATCGCATTTTCGGCGGTGATGGACGCCCTGGAAGACGACTACGACAACACCCTGAAACTAGCCTCCGGCGACCTGTTCATCGCCGGACCCTTCTTCGAGGCCAGTCGCGGCATCTACGACTCCGCCGCCGACGGGGAACCTGCCGGGGCGCCGGGTCTGGCCGACATCCTGATTCAAAATGAGTTGGGGTGGGATGTCGCCTCCGTCGGAAACCACGAATTCGACGCCGGAGACGAAACCTTTTTCAACCTTCTCGCCCCCGATGCCGATATCGTCAACGGTTCCGCCGGGGGTCGGGGCATCGGCGAGGGGGGCTATCCCGGCGCCGCCTTCCCCTACATCGCCAACAACCTCAGCTACGATAACGCCACCCTCCCGGAAGGTTTGAACGTCGTCGAAAATGGCGGGGCGCCCCAACCCAACAGCCTCACCGGCAGCGTTGTTGTCGATGTCAACGGGGAAAATATCGGCGTGTTGGGGGCTCTCACCCCCTATTTGCCCGCGATCGCCAATAATGGGGACGTGGAGATGCTGACGGGAGACGACATCACCGCCTCCACCCCCATCGCCGAACAGGTCGCCGCCCTGATTGAGAACCTGCAACCGGAAGTCCAGGCCCTCACCGATGCCGGGGTCAACAAAATCCTGTTGATGACCCACCTGCAAGAGGCGGAAATCGAACGGGCTTTGGCCCAAGCCCTGGCAGATGCGGGCATTCCCGTCGATATCCTCGTCGGCGGCGGGTCTCACCGGGTGATGGCGGACGGAACCGGTGTCCCCCCCCTGCGGGAAGATGAAACCCAGCAAAATAACGGGCAACTGTTGCAACCCTATCCCCAAGCATTTACCGGCGACAATACCGTTTATTACGTCAACACCGGGGCGAATTATCGCTACCTCGGACAACTGGTGGCGGACTTCGACGCCGGAGGTAATATCACCCGCATCGGGGACGACAGCGGAACCTTCGCCACCGACATCGCCGGGGTCGATCGCCTCTACGATGAAAATATTACCGATTTTGAAGGGGTCAGAGCGATCGCCGATCCGGAAGTGGTTGCGATCGTTGACGGCGTGGGAAATTTTGTGAACGCTTTGGACGGCAACATTTTCGGCCAAACCGACGTCTTCCTCAACGGCATCCGGGGCGACGTGCGAACCCAGGAAACCAACCTGGGAAATCTCGCCGCCGACGCCCAGGATTACTACGCCGAACAATATCTGGAAACCTACGGCGACGACCTTTTAGCAGGGTTTGAAGCGATCGATATTTCCTTCAAAAATGGCGGCGGAATTCGGGACGCGATCGGCCAGTCTTTTATCGCCGGCGGTGGTGGTGAATTGGTGCAGGTTCCCCCCCAAGCCAATCCCAACGTGGGCAAAGAAGAGGGGGACGTTTCCCAACTCGACATTTCCAATTCCCTGCGGTTCGACAACGACCTCACCCTGGGAAAAGTGACGGCGGGGGGACTGTATGAAATCGCCGAACACATGGTTTCCGGGGTGGAAAATGTCAGCGGCCGTTTCGGTCAGATCGGCGGGTTTAAGTTCAGTTTCGACCCCGCCGGAGATCCCCGGACGGCGGAACAACCGGGCGATCGCATCCAAAATTTGGTGCTGACCGACGAGGCCGGGACTCTCCGGGAAATTATCGTTCAAAACGGGGAATTGGTGGGCGACCCAAACCGCGAATTCAGCGTCGTCACGTTGGGCTTTTTAGCCGGCGGCGGCGACAGTTATCCGGAGGTGATTTTCGACCAGGTACAATTGGGCACTTTTGAAGAACCGGCAACTTTGGGTCGGGCAGATTTGGTGTCGGGAAGCGAACAGGATGCCCTGGCTGAATATCTGGCGGCATTCTTCAACGTCGAAAACGGACAAGATGCCTTTTCCCGAGTCGATACGCCCCCGAGTGGCGACGATCGCATCCAGAATTTGGCGTTCCGGGAAGATACCGTATTGGAGGGAATTACGCCCCCCGAAGCGGGCGACACTTTCACCCTGCAAATTCTGCACGCCTCCGACTTGGAAGGGGGGGTCGATGCCATCGAACGGGCACCCAACTTCGCGGCGATCGTCGAAGGGTTGGAAAACGACACCGACAACTTCGATGCCTCCATCACGTTATCGGCCGGAGACAATTACATTCCCGGTCCTTTCTTCAACGCGGCGGGGGATGCGGATACCTTCCGCGAGGGTGGCATTTTCAACGAGTTTTACAACCGTTTTTACGACCTGCCCAATACTGAAATTGACGACAGTTATGGCGGGTTGCGGGAGGGTGTCGGCCGCGTCGATATTTCCATCATGAATGCGATCGGTTTCGACGCCTCCGCCTTCGGAAACCACGAATTCGACCTCGGAACCGGAACCATCGAAGATATCATTGCCCCCGACTATCAAGACGCCGGGTTGGGTGACGATCGCTGGGTGGGTTCCCAATTCCCTTATTTATCTGCCAATTTGGACTTTTCCGAAGACGGTAGCCTCTCCGGTTTGTTCACCGACGAATTGCTGCCGACAACCGACTTTCAAAGCGGCCCGCCGGAGTCTTTGGCCGCGGAAGAAGTCCCCAAAATTGCCCCCAATGCCATCATCGAACGGGGGGGCGATCGCATCGGCGTCGTCGGGGCGACCACGCCACTGTTAAACAGTATTTCTTCGCCGGGGGATGTCTCCGTCAATCCCACCGGCAACGACATGGCGGCGTTGGCGGAAGTCCTGCAACCGAGTATTGACAAATTGCTGGCCGAAGGCATCAATAAAATCGTCCTTGTCACCCACCTGCAACAGATCGGTTTGGAAGAAGAATTACTGCCCCAATTGAGTGGGGTTGATGTGGTCATCGCCGGGGGTTCCGATACGATTTTAGCCGACGATACCGACCCCCTGCGTCCGGGAGATGAGGCGGAGGGAGTCTATCCCATCGTCGCGGAAAATGCCGACGGCGACCCCGCCGTTATCGTCAGCAGCGACGGGGAATATTCCTACGTCGGGCGCCTGGTGGTGGAATTCGACGACGATGGAAAATTGATCCTCAATAATGAAGAAGCCACCGATACCGAAATTAGCGGAATTTTCGCCACCACCGACGAGACGGTATCGGAACTTTGGGGAGATGCCGACCCCTTTGCAGGCGGAACCAAAGCCGCTGCCGTCCGCAGTTTGACGGACGCGGTGACGGGGGTTGTGGAAGAGAAGGATTCCCGAGTTTTCGGATTTACCGATGTCTTTTTGAACGGAGCCCGGGAGTCGGTCCGAACCGAAGCGACCAATTTGGGTATTCTCACCGCCGAGGCGAATTTATTTGTCGCCAAACAGTACGATTCCGATGTCACCATTTCCATTAAAAATGGCGGTGGCATTCGTGCCCCCATCGGGGAAGTTGTCAACGAGGGAGAAACGACGATTTTACAGCCGCCGGAAGATGGGGCGGTTTCCCAACTTTCGATTGAAAATGCATTGCGGTTCAACAATAATTTATCCCTGCTGACGCTGACGGCGGACGAGTTATTGTTGGTGTTGGAACACGCCGTCGCGGCGACCGGACTGGGGAACACGCCGGGACAGTTTCCCCAGATTGCCGGGTTGTCTTTCAGCTTCGATCCCACAGGAGAGGCGATCGCATTTGACGACGATGGAAATGTCACCCAAGCCGGCGATCGCATCCGCAGCGTTTCCCTATTGGATGAAGCGGGAAATGTCACCGAACCCCTGGTCGTGGACGGTGAATTGGTGGTGGAAAGCGATCGCACGTTCCGCATCGTCACCCTCGGTTTTTTGGCCGGCGGCGGCGACAGTTACCCCTTCCCATTCTTAGCCGAAGATGTGGTGGATTTGCGGGAATTGCCGGTTCCAGAAGGGGGAAATGATGCGGCGTCCTTCGCGGAAAATGGCAGCGAACAGGACGCTTTGGCGGAATATTTGGCGGCGAATTTTTCCACCCCGGAGACGGCTTTCGATTTGGAAGATGTTCCCGCCGAGGAAGATATCGTCATCCAGAATTTGGCCGTCCGCGAAGATCCGGTGGCGCCCTCCCGGCCGTTGATGTCTGTGGCGGGAACCTACGAAACGGGAATTTTCGACCGGGCGGGGGCGAAAATTAACGCCTACGACGCCGAAACCGAACAATTGTTCGTGGTGAATGAAGCCGATATCACCCTGGATGTTCTGGATATTTCCGATCCGAATAACCCGACTTTTGTGGAGGCGATCGACCTGTCGGACTTCGGGGCGACGGTGAACGGCGTCGATGTTTTTGAGGGTTTAATCGCCGTGGCGGTGGAACCGGAAAACACCCAGGAAGCGGGGACGGTCCTGTTTTTAAATGCGGCGGGAGAAGTGCAAAATTCCGTACAAGTTGGCTTCTTGCCGGACATGATTACATTCACCCCCGACGGGGGCAAACTTTTGGTCGCCAACGAGGGGGAAGCCAACGCGGAATATACCGTCGATCCGGAGGGTTCGATCAGTGTCATCGATCTGGCCGGCGGGGTGGAAAATGCCTCGGTGACGGATGTCGGATTTACGGCTTTTAACGAGCAAATTGACAGTCTGCGGGAAGCCGGGGTGCGGATTTTCGGGCCGGATGCGACGGTGGCTGAAGATTTGGAACCGGAATATATTGCGGTGACGGCGGACGGTTCGACGGCTTACGTCACACTCCAGGAAAATAACGCGATCGCGGCGGTGGATTTGGAGGCTTTGGAAGTCACCGATATTTTCCCCCTCGGATTCAAAGATCATGGCGCGATCGGTCTGGATTTTAGCGATCGCGACGGTGCCTTTAATATCGCCACCCAGGACAACCTCTTCGGGATGTATCAACCCGACGAAATGGCGGCTTATGAAGTGGACGGGGAAACCTATTTGGTGGTGGCAAATGAGGGCAGCGGACGGGAAAGTGACGGCTTCAACGAGGAAGTTCGCGTCGAAGATCTCACCCTCGATCCCGAGGCGTTCCCCGACGCGGAAACCCTGCAACTGCCGGAAAATCTGGGCCGCCTCACTGTCACCAATACCCTGGGAGATACGGACGGGGACGGCGATTTTGATGAATTGTATGCCTTCGGCGGGCGATCGTTCACCATCTGGAAACCGACGGAAACCGGGTTGGAATTCGTGTTCGACAGCGGCAGCGAATTGGAGGAAATCACCGCCGGACAATTCTCCGATTTCTTCAACTCCGACAACGACGAAAACACCTTCGACACCCGCAGCGACAATAAGGGGCCGGAACCGGAACCGTTGACCGTCGGAACTGTCGGCCGTAAAACCTACGCTTTTGTTGGTTTGGAACGGATCGGCGGCATCATGGCTTACGACATCAGCGATCCGGAAAATCCCGAATTTGTTCAATATATCAACAACCGCAATTTTGAGGGCGACCCGGAAGCGGGGACGGCGGGAGATTTGGGGCCGGAAGGGTTGACAATGATTGACGATTCTTTGCTGGCAGTCAGCCACGAAGTCAGCGGCAGTACCACTTTAATTGAACTCAACGCCCTCAACAGTGCCCCCACATTGGAAGAAGGCGGAACCCCGAGTTTGGAACCCGTTTCTACCGAAGGCGAAAATCTGGGAACCCTGGTTTCCGATTTGTTGGCCGGGTTCAGCGACGATGGGGACGGCGGGGCGATCGGAATTGCCGTGGTGGGAATTGATACCGCCAACGGAGTTTGGGAATTCTCCCTCGACGGCGGCGAAAGTTGGACGGTATTTTCGACTCCTTCGGATGCCAGTGCCCGGTTATTGTCGGCGACGGCCCGAGTCCGGTTTGTGGCTTCCGTGGGATTTTCTGGAACGGTATCGGAGGGGATTTCATTCCGTGCCTGGGACGGCAGTTTTGGAACCGCCGGCGGCACGGCAAATGTCACCGTCAACGGTAGTTCGACGGCGTTCAGCAGTACGGTTTTAGCCGCTTCCATCCGCGTTATTTCCGCCGACAATAACCCCCCGATTATTGCAGATATCGACAAAGAAATTGACGAGGGGGCGACAATTACGTTCAGTTTGGAGGACTTTACCGCCGCCTTTGAAGATGAAGACGGGGACGAGTTGAGCGCGATCGCCATAACATCCTTACCGGAAAATGGAACCCTGGAATTGGACGGGGTTGCGGTCGCAGTAAACCAAGAAATCCCGCGCAGTGCGATCGGTGGTTTGACGTTCACCCCCGACGATAATTTCGGCGGCGAGGTGAGTTTTAATTATGCGGCGATCGACGGCCAGGACACCTCGGAAGAAGCGGCGATTAACATTACCGTCAACGCCGTCAATACTCCCCCCGTGGTGGCCGAACCCATCCCCGGCCAGGTGGCGACCACCAACTTCGGTTTCAGCCTCGATATCGGCGAGAATTTTGCAGATCCTGACGGGGACGAACTGACCTACACCGCCAGCGGTCTGCCCTTCGGCATCGAGTTGGACGGGGAAACGGGGGCAATTTTTGGAGCCCCGGTGAGTGCCGGAACTTCCACCGTCACCGTCACCGCCAGCGATGGGGAATTCTCCATCCAAACTACATTTGAGTTGGTCGTCAATGCCTTTAGCCTGCCAGAAATTCCCCCCCTCGAAGGGGATGACGAGGGCGAACCCTCCGTCCCCGGCATCGATATCGAAATTCCCATCCGCCCCCCCAATCCGGTGGAAAATACCGTTTCTGGGAATGAGGAAAATAACGACCTTTTGGGAAGTGAAAACAACGACGATCTGTTCGGTTTAGGCGGAAATGACAGCCTCACCGGACTGCAAGGGGATGATAACTTGTACGGCGGTTTGGGCTTCGACTTGTTATTCGGACGCCAGGGGGATGATAACCTCTACGGCGACGACGAAGGCGATACCATGTTCGGCGGCGTGGGGGGCTTAATTCCCGGCGATACCGCCAGCGACGACGATTTCCTCGACGGCGGAAATGGCAATGATATCATTTTCGGAAATCGGGGCAATGATACCGCGATCGGCGGCGAAGGGGATGATGAGATTTACGGCGGACGGGATGACGATTTGCTATCCGGAGAAAATGGCAATGATTTCCTGGCTGGAGATTTGGGCGACGATACGATCGTCGGTGGCAACGGTCGCGATCGCTTCTTACTCGTCCCTAATGCCGGAACGGATTTAATTGCCGACTTCACCGACGGAACGGATTTATTTATCCTCGGAAATGGTTTGACATTCGACCAACTCGCCATCACCCAGGAAGAGGGGACGACCGTGGTGAAAATTAATAGCAGCGACGAGGTTCTCGCCACCGTTCCCGGCGTGGCGGTTGACGACCTGACATCGGAGGATTTTACATTGCTGTAATTCCTCGCCATACCTAGAAACCGGGTGTCTTAGAGTGATTTTTCGTCACCAACGAGACCGTCTGCTAGAAACCCGGTTTCTTTGATTTGTATCAATTACTATCGTAGCGGAACAGTCATCTGTAACGATTGCGGGGGCCGATCGCCCCCGCTATCAAACCGCAATCAACCGCTACGAATCCACCCCTTCAATGGGTGCGAAACCTTGCCGCTGGATGTTCTCCGTAATCGTGCGCGGTTCCAAGAATTGCAGCAGGTAATCCGGACCCCCCGCTTTGGAACCCACCCCCGAAAGCTTGAAGCCGCCGAAGGGTTGCCGGGAAACGATCGCCCCCGTAATGCTGCGGTTGATATACAGATTTCCCACTTCAAAATCCGCCTTGGCTTGGTCGATGTGGGAGGGCGTGCGGGAATACAAACCCCCCGTCAGCGCGTAATTCGTGCCGTTGGCGATCGCGATCGCCTCGTCGAAATTTTGCGCCTTAATCACTGACAAAACCGGCCCGAAAATCTCCTCCTGGGCAATTTTAGCCGTGGGAGAAACATTGACAAAAACTGTCGGTTCGACAAAATAACCCGTCTCCGGTGCTTCTTTGGAAATTGCCAATTCCGCCTCACCTTTGCCAATTTCGATGTATTCTTTGATCTTCTTCTGGGCGTTGCCATCAATGACGGGTCCCACAAAGGTACTGGGGTCGGTCGGATCGCCCACATTCAGCGATCGCACCGCCTCAATTAACCGCGAAACAAACGCCTCGTAAACCGGTTCCAAAACCACCGCCCGGGAACAAGCCGAGCACTTCTGGCCGCTGTATCCAAAAGCGGAATAAACCACCCCCGCCACAGCCTGATCCAAGTCCGCACTTTCATCCACAATGATGGCATTTTTGCCGCCCATTTCCGCAATTACCCGTTTCAAATGTTTCTGTCCGGGACGCAAAATCGCGGCTTCGGCGTAAATTTGACAGCCCACTTCCTGGGAACCCGTGAACGCGATCATGTGGACATCCGGATGTTTCACCAAACCGGCGCCCACCGTCGATCCCTTGCTGGGGATGAACTGAAAAACGCCATCCGGAACCCCGGCTTCCACCAAAATTTCGGCGATTTTTGCACCAATGACGGAGGCGGTTTCCGCCGGTTTCAACAGGGTGCAATTTCCCGTCACCAAGGAAGCCACAGTCATCCCCGTGGGGATTGCCAGGGGGAAATTCCAGGGGGAAATCACCAGAGAAATGCCGCGCGGCTGGTAGTGGTAGCGATCGCTTTCTCCGGCGGTGTCGTAAATATACCCTTGGTCCAACCGCTCCATTTCGTCGGCGTAGAACCGGCAAAAATCCATCGCCTCGGACACTTCCGCGTTGCACTGGGACAGGGCTTTTCCAGTCTCAAATACCATCCACCCGCACAACTCGTGGCGGCGTTGTTCCATCAATTCTGCGGCCTTCCGCAACACCCCCGCCCGTTCCCGAACCGGGGTCTTTTTCCAAGCCGGAAATGCCGCTTTTGCCGCCGCGATCGCTTTCTCCGCCTGTTCCCAACTCGCCAACCCCATTTTACCCACCAATTCCGAGGGGTTAGTCGGGTTCACGGAATCGATAAATGTATCGGTATTGTCTGCCTTGCCGGCGATAATTGGAAAGTAGGTTTTTCCCAACTGCGATCGCACCGTTTCCAGCGCCCGCAACGCCTCATCCCGCGTCACCGCATCGGAATAATCGCTGTCGGCGGCATTGGGAAATGGGGGTTTCCAGGTGTCGTGAATCGTGCTTTTTGCGTCGCCCTCGGGGGGTGCGAGAAGTTCTTCCAGCGGGCGTTCTTCGGAACTTTGACGGATGAAAGAAGAGTTGGCGGTATTTTCCAACAATCGCCGGATCAAATAAGACATCCCCGGCAAAAGTTCGCCGTAGGGACAATACATCCGCACCCGATAACCCTTGGTGGCGAGGGTTTTTGCGAGTTGATCTCCCATGCCATATAACACCTGCATCTCGAAGGCGCGGCGGGGCACGTTCAACGTCTCTGCGATCGCGATCGCTTTGGCTTGGGAACGGACATTATGACTGCCAATTGCAGAATAAATATAGGCGTGATTTTCCAACATCAATTGGGTCAGCCGTTCGTAGTTGGCATCCGTTGCGGTTTTGTCGTTGAAAACCGGCTGGGGCCAGTCATTTTGCATGGCTTTGATGGTTTCCTGATCCCAGTAGGCGCCTTTCACCAAGCGAACCGTCACGGGATGTCCGCGCAATTTCGCCCATTCAATAATGCCTTCGAGGTCTTTTTGGCTGTCCCGCAAATAGGCCTGGACCGTCATGCCGATATCGGTGCGATCGCGGAATTCCTCCTCCATCAGCAGGTTTTTCAAAATACTGAATGTGAGGTCTTTGTAGGCATATTGTTCCATGTCGAAGTGAACCGCCGCCCCCACTTCTTTGGCCCGCCGCAGCAGCGTCCGGATGCGATCGCTGACTTTAATTTCACTTCCTTTGGCATCGAGGGGATCGAACTGGGAATAAAACGCCGTCAGCTTCACGGACACTTGAACGCGGGGGATGGAGTTGCCGTCCGCCTCGTCAATTTGGGGGATACTCGACCACCGCTTCGCCGCCTCGGATAGCTTTTCCATCAATTCCAAATAGCGGTTCAAATAGGATTCCGCTTCCGTCTCGGTGATGACGGCTTCCCCTAACAAATCCACGGTGAACGCCAATTTGTCCTTCCGCAACCGTTCCAAAGTTTTAATCATTTGCGGAATGTCCGCCCCCGCGATATATTTGTGGGCGAGGGTTTCCACCGCCGGCGCCACCGTCGTCGCCGCCACTTTTCCCGGCATCGAATCCGGGTTGGCGAAGTTCAACAACTTTTTCAGGGCGTCGGGAAGTTCCACCGATTCATCGGTGAGGTATTCTTGCAGGTGGGCGGCAATTTCGGGTTTGCTTCTCAACGCGGGGAGGCAGTCGATAAAATGAAACAACTGCACCCGCAGGCCGGGGTTGGACATCGCCCAATCCAACAATTTGTCATCCCAGCGCATCTGGTCCTGCAATTTCCCGAATAGGGATTGCTTTTTCTGTTGGGTTGTCGCCAACAGTTCCCGGGCGATTTCCTGGGTTTTGGCTTCGTAGGTGTGATCGGATACTTGTGCAACCACTGCTTCTTGACTCTCCACTTGACGATCAAATTGAAACGGGGAAAATGAGCGATCGCATCATCAAACGCCGGTATTTTATCCGACGTCATAAATACTCAGTCTCATTTCCCACAACCGCTGATTCTATTTTAGTTCAAGCCGTTGTCACCGCTTAAAATTCGGTGATATAGCTTTACATTTTTTTATAATTTTGACAACCGACTTACGATAACGTCCAATCTTCGATATTCAATCCGGGGACTTGACCGAAATCCCGTCGGTTACGAGTGACGACGGTGGCGCCAATTGACAACGCGATCGCGGCAATTCGCATATCTTTTTGTATCTTTGCTTTCCGCAGTGCGCGATTTTCTCTGAGTAGTTGTTTGAGAACTTCGGCGGCTTCCGGTGTGAAATTGAGTATCGTTTGATTTTGATAGAATTGTACGTTTTCCAAAAAATATGTATAAAGTTCGGTCAGGCGAACCATGTCATCAGTATCTCTGACTTGATTGATTTTGGGAACCCAACCATTAAATTGTTCTTGAACCGTGATAATTGTAATGGCAAATCGATGCTGTTCTGCCTGAACTATAATTCTAGGATGGTTACGGAGAATTAGCGACACAGAATCCGTATCCAGAATATATTGACACACCCTCCACGACCTCTTAATTACAAATAAAAGGATGGATCGACTTCCGATTCATCATCAGAATCCCGTTCGGCTTGAATTGAGTGCATAATTTCCTCAAAATCAGCATTATTCTCAAAGATTCCGGCAAATTCCATCCAGGGCGGTTTTGAAGATGTCGCAATGTCTCGCCCTTCTGAAGCCTCGGATTGAATTTCGTATGGTTTGGATTTTAATGGGGTTCTTGAATTGACTTTTTGGCAAATACCATTGTGTCCTTTCAAGTCTTCAACCTTCCCCAACAACTTGTCTTTTAAAATGATTTTCATAACTCTATATCCTCCGTCATTGATTGTTCGATTTCGTCCGAATTCGGAATCGTGTAGTTGGTTTGTTTTTCAAACTTTTCTAAAACTTCATTGAGAGAGTTGACAAAAGATTTTGCGGTCATGTGAGACGCATTGATGATGACTTCTTCTTTTCCGTTTCGTTTTAATAAAATAAAAACGTCGTGCTTGGACACTCCCACGGAAAACTCATTGAAGTAAATGCTCTCGATTTCGCCGGATCGGATCAGATCCTGAAGCTCTCGTTGTCGATTTTCCCGATCTTGAGTCATAAGAATATATATGGTTGTCTGATATTGTTTTAAGTTGACTTTTTTAAATTGATTGAGTATATTGCATTTATCACCTATTAGTATAGCACAATGAGAAATGACTCGCATTCAAAACATTCGGGGAAAAAATCGGGGTTCTGCAATCCGAGTGCGGTCGTATTTTTGAACATTAATCTTTCATTGTAGCAATTTTGAGTGATTTGTCAATAATCGGAACCTCACTCCTTACAATGGGAAAGTTGTTTCACGATCGCAGCACAATGGCACGTTTAGCCCTCCTGAGTGTATCTGACAAAACCGGACTGGTTGACCTGGCCCGATCGCTCGTCGAAGAATTTGGATTCGACCTGATCAGCAGCGGCGGGACCGCCAACGCCATCAAAGAAGCCGGACTCCCCGTCACCAAAGTTTCCGACTACACCGGATTCCCCGAAATCCTCGGCGGACGGGTGAAAACCCTGCACCCCCGCATCCACGGCGGCATCCTCGCCCGCCGCAATTTAGCCGGGGACGTGCAAGAATTGGAAAGCCACGACATCCGCCCCATCGACCTGGTGGTAGTGAACCTCTACCCCTTTGAACAAACCGTCGCCAAAGCAGGTGTCACCCTCCCGGAAGCGATCGAACAGATCGACATCGGCGGGCCCACCCTGCTGCGGGCCTCCGCCAAAAACTTCGCCCATTTGACGGTCCTGTGCGACCCGGGACAATACGGCGATTACCTGCAAGAATTGCGCGATCGCAACGGGGAACCGACCCTGGAATTCCGCCAGGGGTGCAGCTTGCAGGCCTTCCGCCACACCGGCGCCTACGATCGCGCGATCGCGGCCTATTTAGAACGCCAAGACCCCGCCGAACCCTCCCCCCTGCCGAGCACCTACACCCTCGCCGGAAGCGAACGTCAGGCCCTCCGCTACGGCGAGAACCCCCACCAACCCGCCACCTGGTATCAAACCGGGACCGTCCCCAGCGGCTGGTCCGCAGGGGAAATCCTGCAGGGCAAACCCCTCAGCTACAACAATTTAGTCGATCTCGAAGCCGCCAGACGGATCATTTGCGAATTCACAGACGAGCCCGCCGCGGCCGTTCTCAAACACACCAACCCCTGCGGCGCGGCGATCGCCTGTACCCTTTCAGAAGCCTATGAAAAGGCATTCGCGGCCGATTCCTTGTCCGCTTTTGGCGGTATCGTCGCCCTCAACCGCCCCATCGACGCCCCCACCGCCGCGGCGATGACGAAAACCTTTTTAGAGTGTATTGTCGCCCCGGGCTGCGAACCGGAAGCCGAGGAAATTCTCAAGAAAAAATCGAAATTGCGGGTGTTGATTCTCCCCGATTTATTCACCGGGCCGAAAGAGACGGTAAAAGCGATCGCGGGGGGATTTTTGGTGCAGACCGCCGACGATGCGGAAGACAATCCCGACCACTGGCAATTGGTGACGGAAAAGAAACCCACCCCCGAACAATTGGCGGAATTGTTATTTGCCTGGAAAATTGCCAAACACGTCAAATCGAATGCGATCGTGGTGACAAAAAACCGGACGACGTTGGGCGTCGGTGCCGGACAGATGAACCGCGTCGGCGCGGCGAAAATCGCCCTGGAACAGGCCGGAGAAAATGCCCGGGGGGGATATTTAGCCAGCGACGGTTTCTTTCCCTTTGACGACTCCGTAAAGACCGCTGCAGCCGCCGGAATTGAAGCGATCGTGCAACCGGGCGGCAGTCTGCGCGACCAAGATTCCATCAATGCGGCGAACGAATTTGGCGTCGTCATGGTGTTGACGGGGATGCGCCATTTCCTGCATTAATTTTTCAGCCTTTCCGCCCTCAATCCGGGGGCGGTTTTAAAAAATTCAAAATTCAAAATTCAAAAGTCATCCGATCGCTGTTCACTTTTCACTCAAAAAAAACCCGTCTCATCAGGGTTGAAAAGAGACGGGCTGTCAAAAGTACCGGCTTTGATAGCGTATATTCAGGGAACGGCGGGCGATCGCACTTCCCCCGGTCGGTTCATCCGGATGGGGGAACTTGACCGGGCTGCGTCGCCCTTTTTTCGACCACAAAAAATCCCCGCCGACCGGTCGGCGGGGATCGCGGAATCGAAATTCAAAACCTTTACGGATTGACGATATATTCCGATTCGATGGGTTCGACTTCGCCGAGTTTCACCAAACTTTGATAAATCATCGCGATCGCCTCGGCTTGGGTCACGGGTTCGTTAGGATTGAAGGTGTCGCGATCGGGATGATCGACCACCAAACCCGCCTGGGTTGCCGCGGCCACCTTGCCGACGGCCCACTCCGGAATTTGGTCGGCATCCGCGTAGGTTTTCAGGACTTCCTGGGGATTTTCCGGCGGAGTCAGGTCGAAACCGCTGGCCAAAGCGACCACCACCTCAACCTGAGTCATCTGCTGGTCGGGACGGAACACTTCCCCGGGATATCCCTTGAGGAAACCCCGTTTGGTGACATCTCGGATGGCGGGATTGGCCCAGTAATCCTCCGGCAGATCCTTGAAATTGATGTCGGGTTGGACATCTTCCCGCTCAAACGAGCGTTGCAGTTGGTTGGCAAACTGGCTCCGGGTTAAGGGTTCGTCGGGTTGAAAAGAACCGTCCTCGACTCCGATGGGCTGATTTTGGTCGGCGAAATAAGTGATAAATCCCCGCGCCCAGTGATCCTCCGGCACGTTAGCCAGGATTGGTGTCGTCTCATCTGGACTCTGTGCGACCTCTGGAGCGGTGGCGGCCGTTTCGGCATCCTCGGCCTCGGCGACATCGGAAGGCGGGGGAGTTGCGGCTGTTTCCGTCTCGGCATCCTCGGCCTCGGCGACATCGGAAGGCGGGGGAGTTGCGGCCGTTTCCGTCTCCGCATCCGGGGTTTCGCCACCGGGCGGGGACTCCAAAGGAACCAGAGGAACGGCGGTGGTTTGAGTCTCGGATGTCGGAGCTTCCGACGCCGCATCTGGAGAAGCCGGGGTCGCGATCGCCCCCTCATCGACCGTTTCAGAATCCGAAGCCGGGGGAGTGGCGGCCGTCTCGGCATCCGGGGTTTCGGCCCCCGGCGGGGACTCCAAAGGAACCAGGGGGACGGCGGCGGTTGGCTCCGGCGACGCTTCCGGAGATTTGGGCACCATCGCCGCTTCAGATGTGGTTTGGGTCTGACGCCCGAATAATAAAGGTGCGGCAGACACGACGGCTCCGGAGGGAGCCACAGACGCCGTTCGGGAGCGATCCGAGACTTCGGGCTCGGAATCGCGATCGGTTTCCAACAAACTGGAGGTTCGGCTCGGGAGTACGTCTTCGATCAAATCGGAGATCTGAGTCGAACCGCCTCCTTCGAGCGTCGGTGTCGGCGTCGCCCGAAATAGATTCAGACTCAGCCGCGGATCGACTTTTCCAAACGACCAAAAGAAAATGAACCCCATCGTCGCGATCGCCAAAATAATGGCAACCCACTCGTCGAACATGGGGGGTAAGTCTTGCCGTTTCGGCAAGTCTGGAGGATTTGATTGTGACATGGTGATTGCTCACATCGCAACATACCCTCAAGATTAACGGTTCAGGATGGGTCTGGCAATTGATATCAGATAGGGAGTCGGTATTAGGGAGTCGGTATTAGGGAAAACCAATTAAGAGATGAGAGGAAATGTCCTGAGCGTCATAGCGACTGCTATACAATTAATTTTCCTTCCCAGTTCCCGATTCTTTACTCCCGACTCCCCAACCGCAGCGCCATAAAAAATCCCCCGGAAGGGGGAAGTTTGAAACCCAATTTTTAGGTATTTTTGCGAATCGATCGCGACCTAGGGATCGAGGGTTTCGCTGACCGCCAGAGGACGGGAGGGATCGCCCAGAATCGCGATCGCCCGCGCGTAGCAGGGATCTTCCCGGGTTCCGATCAGGTTGGGATCGCGGGCGAGTTGCTTTTTCTCCAGGGTACTCATCTCGACTTTGACATCCGGGGTCACGCCCTTGTGGCTGATGTCCGTGCCGTTGGGGGTGTAGTAGTGGGCCACCGTGACCGCCAGACCGGAGCCGTCGGAAAGGGAGAACACCTTCTGCACCAGGGCTTTGCCGAACGTCTGCGTCCCCATCACCACGGCCCGCCGATTGTCCTGCATCGCCCCGGCCAAAATTTCGCTGGCGCTGGCTGAGTTGTCATCCACCAGGACGACGGCCGGCAGGTCCGTCAGAGCCGTGCGGTTGGCGCGAATTTCCTCGCTGTCCCCGTTGCGATCGATGGTGCTGACGATCGCGCCCTTATCCATCCACATCCGCGCGATATCGATGCTGCTCCGCAACAGTCCCCCCGGATTGCCGCGCAGGTCCAACACGAACCCGTCCACATCTTTTTCGAGCAGCGCTTCGATGGCCTCTTCCATCTGTTCGGCGGCGTGGGAGTTGAACTCCTGCAGTTGGATGTAGCCGATCTTGCGATTTCCCTCCGTGTTGAGCCGGTAGCGCACCGTTTCCAGCTCGATGCGGGCGCGGGTCAGGGTGACGTCGAATTCTCCCCGTCCCTCGCGGCCGATTCGCAGGGTGATGTCGGTTCCCACCCGGCCGCGAATTTTCTCCGCCGCCTTTTCCACGCTCATGCCTTCGGTGGACTTGCCGTCGATAGCCAAAATGCGATCGCCCGCTTGAATTCCAGCCTCGATGGCGGGAGAATTTTTGATCGGATTGACGACGGTGATCTCTCGGGTGGCTTCGTCCAACATGAGCTGCATCCCCACCCCGGAGAGTTCCCCGGCGGTCTGGTTGCTCAGGCGCTCGTACTGCTCGGGGTCCATGAAGCGGGTGTAGGGATCTTCGAGCCGTTCGAGGGCATCGCGCAGGGCGGTGTAAGCCTCTTCCCGGGACGTGTACTCTTGCCCCAACAATTCCTCCCGAACTTCCACCCAGTCGAGGCGGTTGAAGCTCGGATCGACGTAGACTTGGTTGACAATTTGCCAAGCTTCGTCAACGATGGCTTTCGGGCTATCTTTCAGGGTCGCGTTGACGGACTCGCTGAATCCGGGGAGTGCGAGGGCGGAAAGGGTTGCGATCGCCCCGCTGTAAAAGGCGGTTCGGATGGGGGAAAATCGTTTTTCGTGATGGTTCATCTAGTCTTCCTCTGGCTCAATTCCGCTCTGAAAAAACTGACTCAAACCTATCCACGCGCCGTCCAAATCTGAGCAGAGTTGGATGGGTTCGGTGTTTTCTTCCTGCTTCGTTCTGGAAGTGTCGGCACTCTCCAGTCCGCAGGCTAACACGAATGAGCTACCCGCTTGATGTGTAGTTCAGAAAAGAAAAAAACCTTTTCTACTGGGTGCGGAGCTTCTAACTTCCCGCTGTCTATGGAGCTTGAACATCCAGTCAAAACTGATGATGTTGTATCCTCTGACGGCACCCGGCAACCTTTTTGAGCCGATTAATTGGATTGTAGCTCACACGGGGCAGGTCATGGTAGATTTTTCGATTCTGTTACGAATTTTAAACGGAGCTTGGATAGGAGTGGGGAATACAATCCCCGATTCGGGGAGTATCAATCATGATCGCTTTACAACCTGCAAACCCGTCTCAATCGGATCGCGGCAAGCTGTCTCCTGCTTCCTCCACGGGTATCAGTGTTCCCGCGTCCGCAGGTTTCATTTCCGACGGCACCGGCTCTGCAACGGGTGCGGCCGGCTCCGTCAGTACCATCCCGGGCGTCTGAAAATGGTAGCATCGGCCCGGAATGTGCGAATGTCTGAGTCTCTGACAACTGGCCATCGCCGTTGACTCGAGGTCACACCCCTTTGCTGATAGTGTAGCTATAATTTCCATTGATGACAAAGCAGCGCGAGTCGTATTTTAATGTGAGAGCAAGCTGAATTCGGCGGGGTTTTCTCTGAAATGTCATCTTTTCTGGTCAGGCGCTCGGATGTTTGGATTCCGGCGGCGATCGCCGTCGTCGCCCTGTTGGGTGCCGTCGGCATCCAGATTTACGCCCCCGGCGGGGCCGAAATTCGCGATCGCCCCTCGGGGGCGGACGGCCCGGAACTGACGGAGGCAGACGCCCGAGAGCAAGAACGGCAACTGGCTACCAATCTGGAACTCCTCAAACGCTCCCCCGGTTTCGGATTCGACAATTTGCTGGCCGACTGGACTTTTCTCAACTTCCTCCAGTATTTCGGAGATGAGCCGGCCCGGGAGCTGACAGGCTACCAGCTCAACGACGACCATTTCGATGTCATCTCCAAGTTCGATCCCAAATGGGTCGATATGTACCTGTTCTTATCGACGTCAGTTGCTTATTACCAGGGCGAACCGGAACTTTCCGTAAAGCTGATGAATCGCGGCACCGATGCTCTCTCCCCGGACTACCCCGACGCCTGGCGGCTGTGGCGACTCAAGGCGATCGACCAGTTGCTCCTCGTCGGCGACACCGAGGCCGCGATCGCGTCCCTGGAAATGGCGGCAAAATGGGCCGCAGGCACCCCCTCCGAGGCCCTCGCCGCCAGATTTCGGGAGGTGGCGGCTACCCTGCGGGAAAATCCCGACAACAAAATGATCCGTATCAACGCTTGGCTGACCGTGTACTCCCAAACCACTGACCCCGTGGTGCGAAAACGGGCGATCGCGGAACTCGAAGCCCTCGGCGTCCAAATTGAACAGGGGGAAGATGGACAGTTGAGATTTTTCGTGCCGCCGGAGGAAACGGAGGAAATCAATCGATAATTATCAATTATCAATTATCAAGATTCGTCCTCAAACTTGTAACCCACCCCCGTCACAGTTTTGACGAAGGTGGGGTGGGAGGGGTCGGGTTCGATTTTTTTTCGCAGTCGGGCGACGTGGGTATCCACCACCCGCTCGTCCCCGAAAAAGTCGTCCCCCCACAATTTATCAATCAGTTGGCTGCGACTCCACACCCGCCCCGGGTAACTGATGAAGGTCGCCAATAAGTTGAACTCCAGGGTCGTCAGATCCAGGGGTTCCGAATGGGCGTCCCGCCGAAAGTTGGCCGTCCGCCGGTCGAGGTCGAGGGTGAAGTGGGCGGTTTGGTAGGTTTGGGTCTGTCCCCCCTGGCGGAGGCTGCGGCGCAACAGGGCCCGCACCCGCGCCACCAGTTCTCTGGGGCTGAAGGGTTTGACCAGATAATCGTCCGCCCCCGTGGACAGGCCGACGATGCGATCGATTTCTTCCCCCTTGGCGGTCAACATCAGGATGTAGGGGTCTTTTTGTCCCGGTTGCTGTCGGATGCGGGCGCACACTTCCAACCCGTCCAAACCGGGCAGCATCAGGTCGAGAACGATGACGTCGGGCTGTTGTTCTTGAAACATTTCGAGGGCACTGAGGCCGTTTTCGGCGATGCGACAGGAGAACCCTTCCCCTTCCAGAGTGCGCCGGATCAGGCGGGCAATTTCGGGTTCATCCTCGACAATCAAGATATTCATGGGTGCGATCGCACGTTGAGATCGGATGGTTATTAGGGGTCGAGAGAGAAGTCGCCTTCTCCCCCTCCCATTCAGAACCGTGCATGAGACTTTCACCTCACACGGCTC
>NZ_JAYFER010000313.1:0-2764 GCF_055795065.1 Lyngbya sp. CCY1209 | reverse complement strand
CTAGAGGGCAATAGGCAATAGGCAACAGGCAATAGGAAACTGAAATGACCTTTACATCGATGTTTCAAGGTTTCTAGGCCGATTGAAACTGTTGATACACGAGCGCGATACTTGCGATATCAGGATCTTCTGAAGAGAAACTCGAAGCTTATAAGCTCATTGTTTCAATCCCTAAGAGGTATTACTGATTATATCAGGGCTTATCGAATTGATCCCCGAATTCCGTGCGGCCTTTGTTTCAATCCCTAAGAGGTATTACTGATTATATCAGGGAGATAGAAAAACTTACAGAAAATTGGCAACTGCTGTTTCAATCCCTAAGAGGTATTACTGATTATATCAGGCAAAGCCCAGGTGGACGGGCTTTGGAGTATGTTGTTTCAATCCCTAAGAGGTATTACTGATTATATCAGGGAGGAGTTTTCTCGCAAGGGAATCCACCCCCTCGTTTCAATCCCTAAGAGGTATTACTGATTATATCAGGAGGATGCTTGGAAATGGGCATCAGCACTGGCAAGCGTTTCAATCCCTAAGAGGTATTACTGATTATATCAGGATCGCTGGCTACCGCCTGCCTTTGGCTAGTCGAAGTTTCAATCCCTAAGAGGTATTACTGATTATATCAGGTTTTTACAGTTACATCGCTAATGATTGCACTTTGCTGGTTTCAATCCCTAAGAGGTATTACTGATTATATCAGGGATGGATGCGGAAATTTTGGAAGCGAGATCGCTGGAGTTTCAATCCCTAAGAGGTATTACTGATTATATCAGGCCGGT
Source organism: Lyngbya sp. CCY1209 (assembly GCF_055795065.1). Taxonomy (NCBI): domain Bacteria; kingdom Bacillati; phylum Cyanobacteriota; class Cyanophyceae; order Oscillatoriales; family Microcoleaceae; genus Lyngbya; species Lyngbya sp. CCY1209. The sequence goes on along the minus strand of NZ_JAYFER010000313.1, from coordinate 1,985 downwards.
GGGGCTGATCGTTCCGTCGCTGATCCCTCTGTTTCAATCCCTAAGAGGTATTACTGATTATATCAGGGCTGATTTTCCTGAATATGTGGCGTGGTTTGCCCGGTTTCAATCCCTAAGAGGTATTACTGATTATATCAGGTGGATTTTGAAGTTACTGAGGCGCGATCGCTCGAGTTTCAATCCCTAAGAGGTATTACTGATTATATCAGGAATGCTGATTTTCCTCAATATCTGGAGTGGTTTGCCGTTTCAATCCCTAAGAGGTATTACTGATTATATCAGGGGCCTCGTCAGGACGTCAAGCCCAGAGCGGATTTTAGAGCCCATTTGCGCGACGATCGCCCGCAGGAGAACCATTCTCACACCCGCAGACCCCCAAAAACGCTGAAACCCCTGCTGTGTAAGGTGCGCGACGGGTTCGAGTCGGCGATCGCATTCAAAGTCATTCCCAGTCAGCAATTCAGCCATTTCGTCCCGTCGCCTCATTTCTACACCTACCCCTCCGCGCAGTCCACAAAAAAGATGGTGGTGTCCCGGGGAGGGGGACAGCCGATCCGTTCGATCTCCCCTCGGCGGTGTCCCCGCAGGAAATAGAAGCAGACGCTATCGGTTTCGGCATCAATTTGTTTGTTCAGGCGCGATCGCAACCGGGCGTATTGCGTTTCCGTCAGTTCGCACTCGAAAACGCTGTACTGCTTCCATTCCCCATAGGATTTGAGGATGGAGTGAATTTTGGTTCGGCGTTTATTTTCCGAAATATCGTAACTGACAACAATATACATCATCACGGCAAAAAAAGCAACAAAAACGGCAAAATTATTTCAAAACCAGCGGCGGATATTTGTCCGTTTCTCCCATCAGGAATTTCGCCATCAGCCGCGCCTGAATTTCAAACGATTCCCGGTAAGTACACTGACGCTTGAGCACCGGATGCTTGAATTTCGACTGTTTCTTTTCCTCATACAACCGCAGAAAAACTTTCAACCCATCCTTGGTGAGATGTACCGCCCCGCTGACGGGTTCGGTGGTGAAATCTTCCGGCTTCAATTTTTGGGTATTGAGGGCATTCAAAACCACCGCATCCACGACAATGGGGCGAAATTCCTCCATCAAATCCAACGCCAAAGACGGGCGCCCGTAACGGTTGGTGTGCAGGTATCCCAAATAGGGATCGAACCCGACAATATTGACGGCACTTTTGATGTCATTCGTCAACAAAGAATAACCAAAACTCAGCAGGGAATTAACCGGATCGGTGGGGGGACGGCGGCGGCGAAACTCGAAACCGAATCGGGGGTTTTGAATCAGATCGTCAAAACAACCGAAATAAGCCGCACTTCCCGCCCCTTCGTATCCCCGCAGGCAATTGATATCCGAGATATTTTCTAAGGAAGCGATCGCATCCTTCAACTGCTGAATTCCTGCCTCCAAATCCAGTTCGCAATTTTCCCGCCGCCGACGCAACAAAAGATTGCGATAATTCTTCAGTTTACCCCGCACTAATCCTCGCACCAAATGCACCGCATTATCCGACTCACCCGCCACCTTCCACTGTGCCGATCGCACGAAAATATTTTTGGTAAATTCCGGTTCGATCCGCCCCCGATAGCGTCCGCTGGCGGTAACAAAACTGAGAGGAATGTTGCGATCCAAAAGTTCATCCACAACCGCCGGAGAAACCGTCGCCCGCCCGACAACCACGACTCCTTCAATTTTGATGAATGGAACATCCATCAGCTTAGTTTTGTTAGATTTGACAATTATCCGTTCATCCGTTTTGCCGATAAAAGCATCTTCGTGAATGATGTAAAGCGTTCCCATTTTTTCTGTCTCCTAATTTTCAAAAATTCTCCGAAGAAGATTGCGAAACGATTCGTTCAAAAGTTCCACCGCTTGGGAATCAATTCATAACAGCGAAAATCCTCTAAAGAGGATTGCGGAAAGATCTATTCCACAATTTCAGATCGCTTGGGAATCAATTCCCA
>NZ_JAYFER010000312.1:0-11828 GCF_055795065.1 Lyngbya sp. CCY1209 | reverse complement strand
TACAACGCCTCCAAGACGTTTGATATTGTTGGCTCCATTAAAATCAGCGTCGCCTTCCCATCCGCAATACCCACACTCGAAAGTTTTGCCAGAGCGGTGAATCCCCCTGCTTCCCCTGCCTTCTCCGCCCCCCCACCGAGCACCGAGCACCGAGCACACCCTAATTCAAAAATTCCAGATAGGAACGGCTGAGATCTTTGACGGCCAATTCGTACAACTGTCGGCCGTGGTCGGGGGTGGCCAGAGACGGGTCGGAACCCATGCGGCCGTCGGGGTAGTGGCGGCGGAAGTCGGCGGCACCGTAGATGGGATGGCCTTTGGCGACGTTGGCATCGAGGGGGGCGGTTTTGATGGAGTCGGGGTAAATATATTGGGTGAGGGCGACTTCGCTGGGGGTGGCGTGGGAGCCTTCCCGGGCGCCGTAGAGTTGTTTGGCGAGTCGGTAGACGGATTCGCACTGGTACCAGTTGGCGACCCGACAGCGGACGCGATCGCTATTCGGTAAATTCAGATCGGCCAAATGCGCGTAGGTTTCGGAAAAGGCGGCTTTGAGGGTGGCGATATTTCCCCCGTGGCCGTTGATGAAGAAGAAGGTCGAGAATCCACTTTTGGATAAAAATGTGATATAATCTTTGATTACCCTTATAAGAGTGCTGGGTCGCAAGCTGATGCTGCCGGGAAAGGCGGTGTGATGCAGGGCCATCCCCACGTTGATCGTCGGTCCCACCAAAGCGCCGGTCGCCTCTCCCACCCCCTTGGCGATCGCTTCGGCGCAGATGGCGTCCGTGCCGATCAATCCCGTCGGCCCGTGTTGTTCGGTGGACCCGATGGGGAGGATGATTCCGGTGGAGCGATCGAGGTAGGACTCGACTTCGGGCCAGGTGCAAAGATGTAGCAACATTTATTGATGTTCGGTTAAAAATGTTAAAGAAAATCTGAATGTTATCTTAAGATCGATCGCAGGGGAGTGGCAGGGAATTCAAGGGGCGGATCGGCGATCGTTTCAATTCTCCCCGGCGAGCCCCGACACGGTTCGTTATCGGACGTTAACGCGAGATGCGGAACTTAACCAAAAGATTACTTTTTCTTTACCTAACGTTAACCTATCTCAAATAGGATAGGTAACAGCTCCACTATGATCCACGAAAATTCAACAATAGCGGGCAGATTGGGGGTGGAAACCAATGTTTAACAACCTGGCCATCAAGCCAGAGGACGGGCGAGGTGAAGGTCTCCCGGGTCGTCGAGTCGATCCGGGCAATCAGCCGGTGATCGCCGTGCGATCGCAACTATTGGAACGAATCAATAACGGAGAACATACCTTTGTCGGATGGGTGGTGCTGGGTTGATTTTCCCTGCATGAGAGCGCAATGCCTTGCATTTGAGCCGGTAAGCGACTGCAATCCCACACCATCCACAATTAGGAATCAATACTTATGTTTTCTCCGGATTTGAGCAAAAATTCCTACCGTCCCGAGGTCAGACACACCGGACAGATTCTTTTGCTTGAAAATGAAGAACCCTGGCGGGATATGCTATCTCTCGCCCTGGAAGAACAGGGTTACAAGGTGATTCTCGCCCTGGACAGCCGGGATGCTTTACCTTCGGTACAGAACCCCACATCCGGAGCCGGGGAGTTTCCATTCAACCTACTGATTATGGACTCGACCAACGGTCTCGATCTGTGTCGTATGTTACGGCATCACGGAAATTCCGTCCCCATTTTGATCGTCGGCAGCCGGGAGACGGCCAACAACTGTGCATTTTATCTGGAAGCCGGGGCCGACGATTATCTGACCAAACCCTTCGGTATCCGCGAGTTTATCGCTCGCTGCCGCGCCTTGATGCGCCGCCAACGACTCGGACAAGTGCCAGGACCCGTGATGCTCCAGTACAAAAGTATTACCCTCTATCAAGAAGAATGTCGGGTGGTCGTCCGGGGTGAAGAGGTGAAACTGTCCCCGAAACAATTTCGCCTGCTGGAGTTGTTCATGAGCTACCCCCGCCGGGTCTGGTCCCGCGAACAGCTTCTCGATTTGATTTGGGGTCCGGATTTTATCGGCGACAGCAAGACCGTTGACGTTCACATCCGCTGGCTGCGGGAAAAATTGGAGATCGACCCGAGCAAGCCGGAGTATATCATCACCGTGCGCGGGTTCGGCTATCGGTTCGGCTAAGGGAATAGGGATTCCGAAATTTTTCACTTCTCGACAGCCGACACTGGAGATCCTTAACCATCTTAGAGATTCGGTTGATTTTTGGTAAAAAACGAGTTATTATTTGCTTCCCTGATTGACTCTTATTGCCGATTTTTTTCAAACCTTTTATGAGCTTTAAACGTCGAGAATTTTTGCTGTTTATGAGTGCGGGTTTGGGGTCGATCGCCCTCAACTCCTGCGGGGACTCCGGCGATCGCAACCTCCTCAGTTCCCCCCCCTCCGAAACCCCGCCGGTTTCGCCCGGTTTTCAACCCGTCCGAGGGCCGATGCCCCTGCCGACGGACAGTCCGGGAGTCGAACCGACGGCGCAGTTATTGCCCGTCTCGACCCGAACGGCTTCCCGACCCATTGAGCCCTATCTCCGTTATGAGGTCGTCGATGATTTGGTAGTTCCCGAGGGGTTTACTTACGACACGATCGCCGCCTGGGGCGACCCGGTGGGGGACTCCCGCTTCGGTTATAACAACGATTATTTATCTTTTATTGAAACGGGAAAAAACGAGGGTTTTTTGACCGTCAATTTTGAGTACATCAGCCCCCGCCCCTGGTTGGAAGCTTACGAAGGAACCATCGGGCGATCGCTGCCGGTGGAGGCCGTCCGGGATGCCCTGAAAGCGCAGAAAAACGGGGCGATCGATGCCTTTTCTTTGCCCGCCGACGACCCGCTGCGGAAGGCGATTTTGGAGATTTCTGAGGCGGGGCTGACCGACATGGGCATCGGGGTGATTTCGGTGCGCCGGGAGGCTGACGGACGCTGGGTGCGGACTTATTCCTCCACCGACCGCCGCATCACGGGGATTTCCGGTTGGATCGACGGACGCCATTTGAAATCCACGGGGCCGGCTGCGGCCGTCTTCCGCAAGGGGGGGCGGGGTTACGACGATCGCCTGGGCGATCGCATCATCGGCACCTTCGCCAACTGTGCGGGGGGGACGAGTCCTTGGGGGACGGTGTTCAGTGCGGAGGAGAATTTCCAAAGTTTTGTCCCCGAAGCGGTTTACCCGGATGGAACGTCCGTTTCCCCCTCCGAAACGCCCTTTTCCGGGCCCAACGGGGGGTTGGGCAACGTTTTGGGACTGGCGGGTAATAAATATGGATGGATGGTGGAAGTGAATCCAGCCGACCCCGAAGATTACGGCACCAAACACACTTGGTTGGGACGCTACCGCCATGAGGCAGTGGGGATTCGGGCGGTCGCCGGGAAACCGCTGGCCGTCTATTCCGGGTGCGATCGCCGGGGGGGGCACTTATATAAGTTTGTCAGTCGCGATCGGGTGGCCGATCCGGGCGATCGCGAAAATTCCCGTTTGTTGGAAGCGGGGATGCTCTACGGTGCCAAATTCTACCCCGACGGCACGGGCCGCTGGATTCCCCTCAAAGCCGATACCCCCGTCGATCCCGACCCGGCCGGCGTCCACGTGGGGGGCGTCATTGCCCTGCCGCTGCGCCCGGACGGGGGGAGTTTCGTCGCCACGAGCGATCGGGAGGTGGACATTTTTAAAGGTCAGTATAAGACCTTGGGAGACCTGTATCTCGGAGAGGGGGAAACTCAGCAGGGGGCGATCCTGATTGACGCCCACCTGGCTGCCAGCGCGGCGGGAGTCACCTGCACGGCCCGCCCCGAAGATACGGATATCGCCCCGGACGGTTCCTTATATATTGCCTTCACCTCCGGATCTCCGAGCGGCAATGGGGAAGGCCCGGACGGGCGGATTTTTAAAGGACCCGGGGAGGCCATGCCCTACGAGGCGGGTTGGATCGTCCGCCTGATCGAATCGAATGATGATCCGGGTGCGATGGGATTTCGCTGGGAAATGTTTGCGACGGGGGGCGAGGTCGCTGAGGGGGGCTCGGGATTTGCCAACCCCGACAACCTCGCCTTCGACAGTCTGGGCAACCTGTGGATGGTGACGGACATGAGTACGGGGACCCACAATCGCCCGGTTCCCGCCGGCCGGGTCGATCCGTCCGGAAAACCGTTGGAACCCACGGATTTATTGGGCATCTACGGCAACAACTCGGTGTGGTTTTTGCCCACCACCGGGCCGGCGGCGGGGAACGCTTACCTGTTCGCGATCGGACCGATGGAATGCGAGATGTGCGGGCCGTTTTTGACCGCCGACCGACAGACCCTATTTCTGGCCGCGCAGCATCCGGGAGAGTATAATGGGATGCGTCAAAATATGGCTTCAGAAATCCGGGAATTTGCCATGACGACCCCGGAGGGTGAGGAGTTTATTCAAACTCGCGAGGTTCCCGTCGGCTCGAACTGGCCCGGTCGAACCCCGGACGATCCCCCCAAACCGGCCGTCGTGGCGATCCGTCGGAAACACGTTCAGGCGATCGTGTAATTGCCCGCACCAGGAGTGTACTGCTCACCTTCCAAACGAGGACAGACTGGATGATTCAGCCCTGTTCTCACCCCCACTTGACTCGGCGCGAACTACTGTTAACATATGGTACTATTGGTTCAGTCGAGCTGGGGACTCCCTTGCTTAGGTCTTTTTAAGTCGGTGTGAGATTTGAGATGATGAACAAGATCCTATGGAATACTCTGAAGCAGAGTCCAGGCGTTCTGGGTACTGCTCTTCTATTAAGCACAAGCGCTGCCTTAGCCACAGAAAGCCCTTCAGCCAAGCTAGAACCCACTTCTGAAGTGGCTCCCCTGGCTTCCGATGCAAACGAAGGTGCCAACTCCAACATTTTCACGGCAGTCCCGCCAGAGGGTGAGCCTCCAGCTCCGATGGCAACCTCTCCCGAACTGCAATCTCCGGACGGGGTGGAATTCGGACTCGAACCCGCCACAGAACCCCTGCAACTGGCGCAAGTGCAACCCGAGGCGGAAAACGAAGTCAACATTTCCGATCTCGAGCAGATCAACGAGTACAGCGAAGTCACTGACTCGATGGATTTTGTGACTTCCGTTTCCCAGTTGTCCGACGTGCAGCCCACGGACTGGGCTTTCCAAGCCCTGCAATCCTTGGTTGAGCGCTACGGCTGTATCGCCGGTTATCCCGACGGCACCTACAAGGGCAACCGGGCTATGACCCGCTACGAGTTCGCCGCCGGTCTGAACGCCTGTTTGGAGCGGGTTAACGAACTGATCGCGGCTTCCGTCGCCAACCTGGTGACTCGGGAAGATTTGGCGGTCTTGCAGCGCCTTCAGGAAGAATTTGCGGCCGAATTGGCAACCCTGCGCGGCCGGGTGTACGCCCTGGAAGCCCGGACGGCCGAATTGGAGGCTAACCAGTTCTCCACTACCACCAAGCTGCGCGGGGAAGTGGTGTTCTGGCCCGGTGACAGCTTCGGCGAACGCAGCAACTATAACGTCGTCGGCGGACCCTTTGGGGAGGAGAGCGACGATCCCACCCAGACCTACTTCGGCTACCGGGTGCGTCTGAACTTCGATACCAGCTTCACCGGGGAAGACTTGCTGAGAACTCGTTTGCAAGCCGTAGACGTCCCCAACCTCAACGACTTCGACCTCAACAATACCCTGATGGCGCGGACGGCGATCGGCGGCAACTCGGACGGGGTGGAAATCGATGACTTGTACTACCGTTTCCCCGCTTTCAACGGCAGGGCGCAGTTCTACATCGGCGCCAACAGCCTCGACCTGGATGACACGATGGATGTCGTCACCCCCTTCAATAGCTCCGGGGGGGCTTCGATTTCCCGGTTCGGACAGCGCAACCCCACCATCTTCCGAGGTCCGGAAGGGACGGGCGCGGCCGCGAAATTTGCCTTTGGCGGTGACGGTCAGTTCAAGCTGAACCTGGGTTATGTGGCCGGCAACGCGGCGGATGCCACCGAGGGCAATGGTCTGTTTAACGGGGGCAATACCGGCTCGGCTCAGTTCGTCTTCGAGCCGACCGACGAGCTGGCATTTGGGTTGGAATACGCCCGCAAATACTTTACTAACGGAGATGTCAATATTTCGGGGGGAACGGGTAGCTGGATCGCCGATCGCCCCTTCGGAGACAACTCCACCACCAGCGACAACCTGGGCTTCCAATTCAACTGGCGGGTCGTCGAGAAGGTGGAACTGGGCGGCTGGTTCGGTGCCACCTGGGCGAATCAGAAAAACAACGGCGATGACGATGCCACCATCCTCAACTGGGCTTTGACTCTCGGGTTCCCGGATGCCTTCAGCGAAGGCGACCTGGGCGGGATCGTCTTCGGTATGCCCCCGAAAGTGACCTCCCACAGCACCGAGCGCCTGGAAGATGGGGATACCTCTTTGCACATCGAGGCCTTCTACCGGTATGCGTTCAACGACTATATCTCGATCACTCCGGGCTTCTATGTGGTGACCAACCCTGACCACAGCGACATCAACGATACCATCGTTGTCGGAACCCTGCGGACGACGTTCCGCTTCTAAAATTCGCTCGGAATTTAATTCGACGGGGAGGGGAAAGCTGGGCGCTTTTTCCTCCCTTTTTCGATCGCCTAGGGTTCGAGTTGCAGTGCCCAAATTTTGATGGTTTTATCCTCGCTGCCGCTGGCGAGGGTTTTCCCGTCCGGGCTGACGGCCAGGGCGGTGACCGGCCGGGAATGGCCCCACAGGGTGGCCAACTTCTGGCCCGTCTCCAGATCCCAGAGGATGATGCGATCGCCCCCCCCGATCAGGGTCTGACCATCGGGGGTGATGGCGAGGGCCTTCACGCCGCCCTCGTGTCCCCGCAACACCCGCACCGGGTCGCCCGTGGCGGCGTTCCACAGTCGCACGCTGCCATCGTCGCTGGCGCTGGCGATGGTTTGGCCGTCGGGGGTGTAGGCGATCGCGTTCACGCCCCCCGAGTGCCCGCCGATCGTCAGTCGCCGGATGCCGTCGCCGATGTTCCACAGCTTGATCGTCCCGTCGGTGCTGCCGCTGGCGATCACCCGGCCGTCCGGGCTGAAGGCTAGGGCGTTGATGGGGGCATCGTGGGCTGGGATCGTCCGGATTCGCACGCCACTGGCATCCCAGAGGCGGATCGTCCGGTCGTCGCTGCCGCTGGCCAGGATTTGACCGTCGGGGCTGAACTCCAAAGCGTTGACGCTGCCCGTATGGCCCTCGATGGTGCGCTGGCGGATGCCCTGTTGGAGGTTCCAGAGGCGGATCGTCTTGTCATTGCTGCCGCTGGCGACAATTTCTCCGTCGGGGGCGATCGCCAGGGACTTGACCCAACTGGAATGGGCGGCGATGGGGGGGTCGATGAACTGCCCCGAGTTCAGATTCCAGCGGCGGATGGTGCCGAAGGTTCCCGCCACCAGGGTTTGACCGTCCGGGGCGATGGTGAGGGCGTAAACTTGGCCGAGCGCCCGCTCATACCCCTGCAACCACAGGCTATTCGGCAATCCCTTCAACACCAGGGCGGGATTGGTGGGGATGAACCCGTAGCGGAGATAGCCGTCAACCTGGGTGTAAATCAGAGTCGAAGTCGCCAGCACCGCGCTCATGATGCCCATCGCCTTGAGGGGTATCCGAAAGTTGAACGGACGTTTCTCCCCATCTTTGGGTTTGGGCTTCTTTTTTTTCGGATCTTTCGGCTCGTCTTTGTCGGATTCCTCTTCTTCCGGTTCCGGACGGTGCAGTTCCACTTCCGCCAGACATTGCAGGATCACCTGGGGGTTTTGGGGCCGGTTGCCCGGAAAGGGGGCCATCAGGTAATCCATCACGTCGGCGAGCTGCTTGGACAGGTTGGGCGCTCCCTTGCGCCACAGCAGCTTCCCGGTGCGGGGATTTTCCGGGTAGGCGGTGGGGGGTTTCCCCGTCAGCAAATAGACGAACGTGCGGCCGAGGGCGAAAAAGTCCGACTGGGGGACGGCTTTGCCGTTGGTTTGTTCGGGGGGCGTGTAGCCCGGGGAAACGATGCCGGTGGCGTGTTTTTTTTCGTTCTCCGGGTCCGACAGGTCGCCGGCGAATCCCATGATGGTTTCCGTGACTTCCCGGGCTGTCCCAAAATCGATCAGTACGAGCTGCCCGTCGGGCTTTCGCATGATATTTTGGGGCTTGATATCCCGGTGGAAATACTGCAAACTGTGGACGCGATCGAGGATGTCGGCCAGTTGTCGCAACCATTCCAGGGCTTGCTCCGGATCGATGGGTTCCTTCTTGCGCTCTTTCATCCATTCCTGAAGGTTCAACCCCTCGATTTTTTCCATCACCAAACAGTGCAGCGGCTCGCCCTCTTTGGGCATGAACGTGAAGTAACCGTCCGCATCGACCCGGGGAATGCCGGGATGGTTGAGCTGACTCAAAACCTTCGCTTCTTGCTTGAATAAAGCGATCGCTTTCGGATGCTCTTTGAGGAGAACTTTTAAGACTTTTCGGGTGTTGTCTTTTTTGTCGAGGATCTCGAAGGTTTGACCGAATCCCCCGCCCCCCATTTTTTTTAAGACACGATAACGCCCCTGCAGCAAGAGATCCGAGCCACATTGACAGCAAATGCGTCGTTTTGCATTTGACTCGTCGTCCGGTTTGGGGCAATTGGGATTGAGGCAATAACTCACAGAAGCCAGAACCCAGGTCGAGGTTGCCAGTTTAACTCCACTATAGCTCAGGGGGCTACACTCTGTCTCAAAAGTCGGTTTTTGAGCCGCACGGAGGGGCGGAGGCGACAACGGTCAAGCAACGGTCAAGCGGAGGGACACAGGGGCAAAGATGAGAAGAATCTAAAATTCCCCATTCCCTACTCCCCATTCCCTACTCCCTATTGCCCTCTCACGCCAAGCCTTCGACGACGGGATGGAAGAAAAAGGCCAGTCCCAACACCGCGTAGGCCGCCAGCAGCAGCGCCCCCTCCAGCCAGTCGGAACGGCCGTCGGAACTGACCGAGTTGGCGATCAGGACGGCGACGGCGACGGCGATCAGTTCAAAGGGGTTGAAGTCCAAATCCATCGGCTGGCCCAGCAGCCACCCCGCCAGCACCAGGACCGGCGCCACGAACAGGGCGATTTGCAGGCTCGAACCGACGGCGACGGACACCGACAGATCCATTTTATTCTTCATGGCGACGGTGACGGCCGTGGCGTGTTCGGCGGCGTTGCCGATGATGGGGACCAGGATCACCCCGGTAAATAGGGCCGTCAGGCCGAGGCTTTCGGTGGCCTCCTCCAGGCTGTCCACCAGCAACTCGGACTCCACTGCAACCGTTATCGTAGCGACCAGCAGCACCCCCACCCACAGCCACAAATTGACCTCGTGGGGCTCGCTCTGTTCTTCCCCCTCCGCGGCGCCTTCCGGTTCATTTTCGGCGAGTCCCACTTCGTAAAGGTAGGTGTGGGTTTTCATCGAAAACAATAGCGTCAGGATGTACACCCCGATCAATACGATCGCCACGGCGGCCGAGAGGCGCTGCATGGTGATTTCTTCGATGCCGGCGGAGGTGACATCGACGGCCGTCGGCACCAGGATCGCGATCACGGCTAAATTCATCGCCGAGGCGTTCAGGCGGGCCACCACGGACGGAAATTCTTGCTCTTTGAAGCGCAACCCCCCGAGGAACATCGCCAAACCCATCACCAGCAACAGGTTGCCGATAATTGATCCCGTGATGCTGGCTTTGACGACATCGATCAATCCCGCCTTTAAAGCGACGATCCCGATAATTAATTCCGTCGCATTTCCGAAGGTGGCGTTCATCAACCCCCCCAGATTGGGACCGAGGACGACGGCGATTTCCTCGGTGGCTGTCCCCATCCAACCGGCCAGGGGGATGATGGCGAGGGCGGAGGTGACGAAAATCACCGTCGATCCCCAGCCCTGAAAGGTGGCGGCGACGGAAATGGGGATGAAAATCAGCAGTAACGAAAGGATCGTTTTGGCATTAATCATGAGGTTGAAGAAAATACTTGAGGTTTTGATCGCAGGTGCTAGATACAACCCGAATTGTAGCGGATTGAATTTCACCTCAAACGGGGCGATCGGGCAATGTTAAGTTTTGCGTCCAATTTTTGCAACAATTTATCTCCGAACATTAACTTTCTTAACCACCTCCTTGCCCAAAAGTCGGATAAAATATACCATGCTATTGGGTGACAGAAAGCGCCGACCGAATAATTTTTTAAAACCGTTATCTTCAGTGTTGTTCGCCCGTCTGGCGGAGGTCGCACGGTTTCCCGCCGTTGGAGAGGTGTAATGAGCGGCTGCGACAGCTCCGAATTCAGACTTCAAGTATTTTGCCCATCCGAATAGCCCTCGACGAGGAACGAGACGATCCGCGTCCCGTTCCGTGGGGGTTGCCCGTCACAACTTATGGAAAGGAAGGAATTACATGGTTTCCTCAACTGAGATCCGAGTCAGCCTCGGAACCGAAGCCGCGATCGCCCCGTCACTCCCCGACACCGGGGCCGATCGCCACCCCCAAAAAGTGGCGACGGGGGTTTATATTACGATCCACGGCCACTTCTACCAGCCGCCCCGGGAAAACCCCGACCTGGACGCGATCGAGCGCCAACCCTCGGCCGATCCCTTCCACAACTGGAACGAACGCATCCACCACGAATGTTACCGCCCCAACGCCTTCGCCCGCATCCTCAACGATCGCGGCGAAGTGGTGGGGATCGTCAATAACTACGAATACCTCAGCTTCAACATCGGACCGACCCTAATGAGCTGGTTGGAGCGGTACGACATGGAAGTTTACCAAAAAATCCTGGAAGCCGATCGCAACAGCGCCCGACGCCTCGACGGCCACGGAAATGCGATCGCCCAAGTCTACAACCACATCATCCTCCCCCTCGCCAACGAACGGGACAAAATCACCCAAATTCGCTGGGGGATCGAAGACTTCCGATCCCGATTCCGGCGCGATCCCGAGGGCATCTGGCTGGCCGAAACCGCCGTCGATTACCCCACCCTAGAAGCCTTAGTTGCCGAAGGCATCCGCTTCACCATCCTCGCCCCCTCCCAGGCCCAGCGGTGCCGAGTCCTGCCTTCAGAAGATTCCCCCGATCCCGACTGGATCGAAGTGGGGGGCGGTCAAATCGACCCCACCCGCCCCTACCGCTGCTATCTCAAAGATAGTGATGGCAACCGGGACGAAAGCCGATTTATCGATATTTTCTTCTACGACGGCCCCATCTCCCGCGACATGGGCTTCAACGAAGTCCTCAACAGTTCCGGGAACCTGGCCGGACGCCTGGGGTTAGCCGTGCATGGCGACCACCGCCCCTCCCAACTGATCTCCGTCGCCACCGACGGGGAAACCTTCGGACACCACAAAAATGGCACCGAAAAGTGCATCGCCTATACCTTCGTGGAAGAATGCCCGCAGCGGGGTTGGACGGTGACGAACTTCGCCCACTATTTGAGCATCTGCCCCCCCGCCTGGGAAGTGGAACTCAAACCCGTCACCGCCTGGAGTTGCTTCCACGGTGTGGACCGCTGGCAGGATGAGTGCGGCTGTGGAGGTGGGGGCATCTGGCATCAAAAATGGCGGCGCCCCCTGCGGGATGCCCTGAATTGGCTGCGGGATCAATTGGCGGATTTGTACGAAGATCGGGGGCGGCAGTTTTTCAACGATCCCTGGGCGGCGAGGGACGGTTACGAGAAAAGGACGAGAGCTTGAAAGCCGTGTCTTTTTAAAGCACGGATGAAAAGCGAACGGCGACTTCAGTCGC
>NZ_JAYFER010000311.1:0-524 GCF_055795065.1 Lyngbya sp. CCY1209 | reverse complement strand
CCTCAAGCCGCCCTGATTAAACATCTCAATCCCATCATCACAGGATGGTCAAGATATTACTCAGGGGTAGTCTCCTCAGAGATTTTCGGAAAGCTAGATGAGATACTCTGGCAGCAACTAAGGGCATGGGTAGTGTCACGATGCAGAAACGCCAAATACAAAACGCTCAGAAAATACTTCCGAACTGGAAAAGTGATACTGAGTAATGGGAAGGAAAGGAATGAAAAGTGGATTTTCCAAACCCAGGGTGGTCTACGACTCCAACAACATAACTGGACTCCCATTGTCTACCACACGTTGGTAAAATCGAACGCATCGACGTATGACGGAAACTGGGTCTACTGGGCAACAAGAAGAGGGAAATCAGCAGAAATCCCAAACCGAGAAGCCAAACTGCTGAAAAACCAGAAAGGCAAATGCAAATGGTGCGGACAGCACTTCACCATTGAAGACCAAGTGGAGACCGACCACATCATCCCTAGATGCCTCGGCGGAAAGGATGATTACAAGAACCTCCAACTGCT
>NZ_JAYFER010000310.1:0-232 GCF_055795065.1 Lyngbya sp. CCY1209 | reverse complement strand
GAATTAGCGGGGACGTGGATGTGACATCCAATGGAAAAGGCAGCGTGGTGCAACTGCCTCGGTTGACGGCTTTTGACGGCACAGACAGTTCCTCCCCCTCGTTTATTTGGGCGGTCAATCAAGGCACGGTGAAGGCTCAAAAACTCGCCAGTCTTAAAGAGGTAGATTTATATGCCACAAACAGCCAATTAAATTTGTCAGGAATCAAAACTTTTAGTGGCACAACTGATAC
>NZ_JAYFER010000309.1:0-215 GCF_055795065.1 Lyngbya sp. CCY1209 | reverse complement strand
AAAATCCATTTCTCATTCCTTTCTTTCCCATTACTCAGTATCACTTTTCCTGTTCGGAAGTATTTCCTGAGCGTTTTATCTTTGGCGTTTCCGCATCGTGATACTACCCATGCCCGCAGTTGTTGCCAGAGTATGTTATCTAGCTTGCTGAGAATCTCCTTGGAGACTACCCCCGAGTAATACCTTGCCCATCCGGTGATGATGGGGTTGAGTCT
>NZ_JAYFER010000308.1:0-563 GCF_055795065.1 Lyngbya sp. CCY1209 | reverse complement strand
AAGAGAGGAGGCGATAGCCACCCCCAGTTTTAGGATTCACAACCCTAGGATTGAAGCGGGGAACGGAAGGCGGTGAGATGGAATCTACCATCAATAGTCCGACCACTGCCAACCATCTATGAATAACCGAAAGGTGAACATCTGCCATGAACCCTCGAAACCATTAGGTATCGAAAATAGGTTGATTACGGTGCTGCTCGAATGAGCATGTGGAAAAGTGGAAGGTTTCATGCACTATCCACACAGACCCTTAAAAGTACACCGGGGGATAGGATGAGTCTAAGGATGGAATACCCATACAGATGGAACGAATTAACCCCATATTGGCTCTTGCTCAATGGTCGATTAAGCAAAGTAGTGAAGGCAATAGCCGCAAGTGTAAGCGTAAGCCACATGGGGGTGAGATGTGACCAGAAGCCAAAGCTCGGATGTAATGTTCGAGATATGCAGACAGGTCACGGTTCAGACGTAAGATGGAGACTTGAGTAGCAATAATGGCGAGGTCTAGTCAAACTAAAGGATTCGGCAAACCGAAACCAATGGTCACTAAGAATGCATGGAGA
>NZ_JAYFER010000307.1:0-17953 GCF_055795065.1 Lyngbya sp. CCY1209 | reverse complement strand
TACACCCTACACCCTACACCCTACACCCTACACCCTACACCCTACACCCTACACCCTACACCCTACACCCTACACCCTATCTGCATTGCAAGAGTGCGACGGCGTAGGCGGCAATCCCTTCTTCCCGCCCCACCGGCCCGAGTTTCTCGTTGGTGGTGGCTTTGATGCCCACCCGATCCGGTTCCAATTGTAGGACACTGGCGATGCGATCGCGCATTTTGGAGATGTGGGGTTTGAGTTTGGGACGTTCGGCCACCACCACCGAATCGATATTGCCGATTTCCCACCCCCGCTCCCGCACCAGACCGTTGACCTGTTCGAGGAGTACCAAACTATCCGCACCGGCCCATTTTTCATCGGAGGGGGGGAAGTACAACCCGATGTCCCCCAAGCTGAGGGCGCCGAGCATGGCGTCCATGATGGCGTGGGTTAATACGTCCGCGTCGCTGTGGCCGAGCAGTCCCAACCGGTGTTCGATGCGGACGCCGCCCAAAATCAGAGGGCGGTTTTCCACCAACTGGTGAATGTCGTATCCGTTGCCGATGCGAATGTCCATCTATATCTGTGCGCCTCTACAGATTTCCATTATCGGGCAAGTTGTGCTTCGGGTGCGATCGTTCCCCATTTCCCCCGCCAGAGGGGCAAATGGAATATTTTCTCAACAAATTGTAAACAAACGTTGCAATTTTGCCGGCGGGTATGTTAACTTTTGTGTAGTTGACTCAAGCAGACGGATTCAGGAGTAGTTCGCTATGGAAACTCAAGATACTAAGTTTGGTTTTACCGCCTTCGCAGAAACCTGGAACGGACGCCTCGCCATGCTCGGGTTCATCATCGGTGTCGCCACCGAGTACCTGACCGGCCAAGGCATCCTGTCTCAACTCGGCCTGATGTAATCGGCCTGAGTCTCGGGACTCAACTTGTGCCAGTCGTACCGATCCGGTTCAATATCGATATGTGACGGACTCTGAAACTGTGGTTTCGGAGTCCTTTTGTAACCAATCCCCGCGAAGACAGCGACGGGGCTTTCTAGCCCTAACCTGTGATTGGGGGAGTCGGGAGTCGGAAAATCTGTCCTAACCGCCTTGGCGGTTGCTATAACACACAAGCGCGATACTTGCGATATTACCGAGTCGCTGAGAAACCCGGTGTCTCATATCATCTAGACGTGAGAAACGAAAAACTCTCATAGAAACCCGGTTTATTCTTACCCAAAAGACGCTATATCATCTCAATCTCACCTTTTTCTTCTAGCGTCACTATTTCCTGTAGTCGCAACAGCTTGGTATGAACCTTTGGTAGCGGCATTCAAAATTAGTGGTTGCGCGGTATTGCTACGGCGCTTACTATACATTTCGCCCATTTCATCAACTGCTACTGTGGATACATTTGATTCCCAATCTGCGAAAATCTGCGAAATCTGCGGACTGATAACAGTAATGGACTGACTAAAAGTTCAGCGGGAAATGGTAGGTTACGGCACTACGGTTGATTTTAAGGTCAAAAAAACAACCCCTTCCAACGTGGTGGCGGAAAGGGGGGTTTCGTATTGATTTCTAAACGGAGAATTTCAAAATCTTGTTCTTATCGAAGGCTGGTTCCTTCGGGAATGGAAACTTTGTATAGCCGCAGCAAGCCCAAAACGATCAAAATTTGCAGGCTCCAGTGGGCGAAGGCGAAACCCCAGATGAAGCAAACGATTCCAGTTAATCCGGCGAGAACGAAGGGAATGTCTTCCGAAGTTTGTAGATAGACCCAGATCGAGCCGAGGGCGAAGGTTAGTAAAATCAGGTAGACTGAGGGCATAATTGCCACCTCCTAGGGATTTCGTGGGTAGCCGTTGGGGGGTGGGGGCTACATTTATAAAGGTAGGGAAGAAACATGAAGAACTTGTGAAGAGCTAAAAGTTCTTCACAAAAGTTGACACGATCGCCTCAAAATATGCAATTCAAAACCCCAGAAGTCTTGCCAGGTCGGGAACAGGGGGAATCAGTCGGGAAAAAAAGAATGTATCGACGAACCGACTTCAATCAGGTTTAACACAAAAAAAAGGTATTGTCAACTCCAGCCGAGAATGTGGGCGACTTCTTCAGCCAGGGACATGGGCTCGAAGGGTTTGGAGATCACGCCGCTGACGCCGAGGCGGTCGAATTTTTGGCGGTCGGCCGACTGCACTTTGGCGGTCAACAGAATCACGGGAATTTCGCGGGTTTGGGGGTCGGCCTGCAATTTTTGGAAGGTGGCGAACCCGTCCAAACCGGGCATCATCACGTCGAGGAGGATGGCGTCGGGTCGTTGGGCGCGGGCCGTTTCCAGGCCCCGGTTGCCGGAGTCGGCGGTCGCCACCGTCCAGCCCCCGATCATTTCCAGACTGAGTTGGGCAATTTCCCGAATGTCGTCTTCGTCGTCGATGAGCAAAATCCGCTTGGTTGCCATGCCCGAAAGGTTCCACAGACAGAACACTGACTTCAGGATACAAGTTTAACCGCCGGACTGCACGACCCAGGCCGTGGCCGGGGCGATCGCATCCGGATTGGGGAGGGGCAAGCTGACAAAAAACGTGCTGCCTTCCCCCAGGATACTCTCGGCCCAAATTTTGCCGCCGTGCTGCCGGACGATGCTGCGGCAGATCGCCAGTCCCAGGCCGGTGCCCCCATTTTGCCGGGAATCGGAGGCGTCCACCTGCTGGAAGCGGCCGAAAATACTCTCCAACTTGTCGGCCGGAATCCCCCGGCCGCGATCGCGCACCGAAATCAACACCCCATTTTCCCGCCGTTGGGCGGAGAAGTGTACTTCGCCGCCAGCCTCCGAAAACCGGATGGCATTGCTGATCAAGTTCGTCAACATCTGGATGATGCGATCGCCCGCGGCCCAAAGCTCCAACTCCAGGGGCGCCACCTCCAGGTTGACCCCCGCCTTCTCAGCCATCGCCAGCATTTCGTCCGTCGCCTGGGTCATTAAAGCCGCCAGGTTCACCGATCGCATCTCCATCGCCATCTGACCCGAGTGCATCCGCTCCAAATCGAGGATATCGTTGATCAGTCGCATCAGGCGATCGGAATTCGAGACGGCGATATCGAGCATCCGCCGCGCCTTTTCGGGTTGGGTCATCAACAATCCGCTCGATAGCAACCCCAAGGACCCCCGAATCGACGTCAGGGGGGTGCGGAGTTCGTGGCTGACGACGGAAATAAATTCCTCCTTCATCCGCTCCATCGCCTGCCGCTCCGTAATATCCTTGAACGTGACCACCGCCCCCACGATCGCCTCCCCCTGCCGCATCGGCGTGCTGACGTACTCCACCGGAAAACTCGTCCCGTCCCGCCGCCAAAACATCTCGTCCGTGACGTGGCGGGTCGTCCCGTCTTCCAAGGTGGCGAAAATGGGCGAGAGGGAGCCTTTGGCCGCCGCCCGGTCGCCCCGGGTGATCTGGCGCAGGTCGCTGGCGATCAATTCCCGCGTCTCGTACCCCGTCATCCGCGCCGCCGCCGGGTTGACGAAGGTAATTTTACCCTCCCGGTTCAACCCGCAGATCCCCTCCCCGGCCGAATTCAAGATCAACTCGTTTTGGTGGCGGAGTTGTTCGAGAGTGCGCTCGATGCGCTTGCGGTAGCTGATATCCCGGGCGATGGTGGAAATCCCCGCGATCTGTCCCAGGGCGTCTTTGATGGGGGAAATGGTCAGGGACACGTCGATGGTGCGGCCGTCCCGGCGGACGTGGACGGTTTCGTAGTGGTCGATCCCCCCCTCGGCGGTGATGGCGGTGAGAATTTGGGGCATTTCGTGGGGGCGCTCCGGCAGGGCCAGCATGGAGATGGGACGGCCGATCGCCTCGGAGGCACTGTAACCATAAATCTGTTCGGCCCCGGCATTCCAACTGACGATGGTGCCGTCGAGGGTTTTGCCGATGATGGCATCTTCTGAAGATTCCACCATTGAAGCCAGACGGATGTAGGCGATTTCGGCCTGCTTGCGCTCCGTGATGTCCCGCCCCAAAATCACCAATCCCCGCCGTTCCCCGCCGACGTCGAACAGCGGCACCTTGATCACGTCGTAAATTCGCATCGTGCCGTCGGGTTGGGGGATGCGCTCTTCGGCCCGGGAGAGTTGTTGGGAGGTCCACGCCTGGCGATCGGTTTCCTGGCAGGTCAACAGGGCCTCTCGATACAGGGAGATGTCGCCCTCCACTTCCAGGGCGTCAGCCAGTTCGGCGTCCGTTTTCCCCCGGTAATCGACGCGATCGAGTTGGAACACGTCTAACATCGCCCGGTTGGCTTCCAGCCAGCGGCCTTCGCCGTCTTTGAAACACACCAGATCGGGCATGGTGTCGATCAGAGTCCGCAGCCGTTCCGAACTTTCCCGCAGGGCTTCCTCGACCCGGCGGCGCTCGGCAATTTCCCGCTGCAGCCGTTGGTTGGCGGATTTGAGAGAGGCGATCAGTTGCGTTTTTTTGGGTGTTTTTTTTTTCGACATTGTGATTTCAACCTGATTCAATTAATAATTAATAATTAATAATTAATAATTTTGAGTCGGATTTCGTCTCCCGGATGGTGGGCAATGGGCGATCGGACATGGGGGATGGGGGATGGGCGAATGCCATTCGCCCCTACTTTTTCATTTTCCCCACACCCCACACCCCACACCCCGACATGAAGATCGCGTCACGCTTCAAATTTGAGCAGGGTCTGAGTCCGTTTCAATCGATTCACAATTCGCGTCGCGAGTTCCGAGCCGGTGATGGGTTTCGTCAGATAATCGTCGGCCCCGGCCGCAAACACCTGATGTTGAATTTTGACATCGGTGTGGGCGGTCAGGAATAAAACTGGCACGCTTTGCCAGCGGGGATCGGTGCGGACGATCTGACAGAGTTCGATGCCGTTGAGATGGGGCATTTCTATATCTAAAACTAACAAATGGGGGACCGTCGATTCTAAGGTTTCCCAAAATTGGCGCGGGTCGTCCAGGGTGACGGTTTGGATGCCCCAGGGTTGCAGGAAGGCCTGGATGGTGGCTAACATGGCGGGGTCGTCATCGACGATCATGACGCGGGTATCGGTGGCGTAGTGTTGGCGGAGGAGGTCCGCCACGACGGCGATCGCGCGATCGGCGGCGACGGGTTTTTCCAGAAAGGCGCTCCCCCCCAGGCGGACGATTTCCACCCGTTTGGCGATGTCCCCCCGGGTGGCGAGGACGATCGCGGGCACCGGGGGGGTCTGGCGGTTGAGCTCGGCGAGGAGGTCCGGGCAGGGGTGGCGATCGAAGTCCAGGAGGACGACCCGGGGAAATTCGCCGGGGGGAAGGGACGTATCGGCCCGGATGCAGAGTCGGCGGAGGGCGGCTTCGTCGGGGACGATTTCGGGTTCGATGTTGTGATGTTTGGCTTCGGCCGCCAGTTCTCCCAGGAAGGGGTCGCCGGAGTCGATCGCCACCAGGCGGGGGCCGGGAATTTCCGGCGGGCCGGGAGGTTCCGGGATGGCGGGTTTCGGGGTTTCGACGCTGCGACGCAGGTTCCGGGTCAGTTCGGGGAGGGCGGCGATGCGATCGCCACTCCAGGGGGTATCATCCTGCAAGAGCGCCTCGATTTGGCGGGCGATGGCCGACCCCTCCGCCCGCCCGAAGGTGCCGAGGGACCCGGCGAGTTTGTGGGCTTCCTGTCGGGCCTCCTGTCGGAGTTGGGGGTCGAGCTGCCCGGCCTGGGCGGCGACACCGGCCCGCTCGATGACGGCAATGCGATCGCCGAAGTTGGCCCGAAATCGCTCCCAAATTTTGTTGACCGATTGGTCGAGTTGGGATTTGAGCAGGGCGGACGCCTCGGAATCGGGGGATTTGGGGGGTTGGGGGGGGCGTTCGAGTTTCTGATTCAGGCGGTATCCGAGTCCGTAGACGGTTTCGATGAAGTCCGAACAGGCGCCGGAGGCTTTCAGTTTTTGGCGCAGGCCTTTGATGTGGGCGCGGACGGTGTTTTCGGTGGGCGGGTCCTCGAAGGACCACAACCGGTCCAGGATGTTGTCGATGCTGAAGGTGCGCTGGCGGTTGCCCATGAACAGTTCGAGCAGACCGTATTCTTTGGGGGTGAGTTTGAGGGGGTTGCCGTCGTAGTGGACTTCGCAGGTGTTGCGGTCGAGTACCATTTTTTCCCAGGTCAGAACCCCGGAGGCGACCTCGCTCTGGCGGCGCAGCACGGCCCGGATGCGGGCGGCGAGCTCTTCAAAATCGAGGGGTTTGACCATGTAGTCGTCGGCCCCGGAGTCGAGGCCCTTGACTTTATCCCGTTGGTTGTCCCGGGAGGTCAGCAGCAGGATCGGAACTTGGAAATCGTGCGATCGCAGTTTTTGGCACAGGCTGATGCCGTCGAGTTTGGGCAGTCCCACGTCGAGCAAAATTAGGTCGTAGTCGGTTCCTTGGGTTGACTCCCAACCCGCCTGTCCGTCGTGGACGACATCCACCTCGTACTTCTGGCCCGTCAGCATGGCGACCAGAACATCCGCCAGGTGGCGATCGTCTTCAACTAAGAGAATATGCATGGAGACACTCAGAGCTGGAATTCGGGAGGGCGCGGAGATGGGAGAAATTTCTGACCCTTTCCCGGCGAGCGGGGTGAAATCCGATTCAATTTTGCCGACAATCAACCGACGGGTCGGCTCGCCCAATGTCTAGAATATTTTCTTGATCCCCGTCTATTTTTCCTCCTAATTAATCAATTATAGGACGAATGGGGGACGCGAACGGCGATCGCTCCATGACCGACTCACTTTTTTTGGGGACTCCGAGATTCCGCGGCGACACCTTCCCGAGTCCGCCGTTTTCTACCTCGGGGGCAGCTCCCCGGCGGGAACTCCCCCCGACCGGAACGAGGTCCCTACATCACCGCTTCAACTTCCGCAATTTCGGGGATTTTTTCCCGCAGGCGGCGTTCGATCCCCATTTTCAGGGTCATGGTGGAACTGGGGCAGGAACCGCAGGCCCCCTGGAGCCGCAGCCGGACGATGGGGCCGTCGAGTTCGACAACTTCCACGTTGCCGCCGTCGGCCATCAGGTAGGGACGCAGTTCGTCCAAAACGGTTTCGACGTTTTCCGGAGTCAGTGTTAACGTTGCCATAATCGTTCAGATCCGTGGTTTGATTAAAATGTCCGACAAATTGAATACTTCTCGATCCTAACGCCATAGCGCCACGCGCGGGAGTCGGGAGTCGGGAATCGGGAGTCGGAGGAATGAAAACCCCCCCGAGAATCGAGCGTCAATACACGGGCGCCATACTGGCGATATTTGGAAGACGGAAATACCCGGAGAAGGGTCGCCCACTTGCGACCCCCTCCCCGCCGCCTTCAGACCGCCACCGGTTCGAGCAATTTGATATTGGAGTAGTTGAACTCGGTGGTCGTCACCTGGCCCTTATCCTTGGAGCGGACGACCTGGCGGGTCATGATGTAGTAATTTCCCACCTTCTCGAAAATATCCTCGAATTCCAATTCCCGCATGATTTCGTCGGTTTGCGGGTTGCGGAAAACGGCGTCGTAGCGTTTGGAGATGTACCCTTCGCCGGTGTCGAGACTTTCGTGGGTGTCGATGACGAAGGCCATCCGGCCCATGACCCGGCTCACCAGACAGATCTCGTCGCCGCGGACTTTGTAGTTCGACCCCATCGAGTCCCCTTCCACCAGGATTTCCACCGCGCCGGACCCGTCCGTTTCTCCCAGGCTGAATTTGTTTTTGCCGTGGGAGTCCTCGAAAGCGGTGCGCTTGCGGTGGGTGACGACATCCCGAAGTTGGGTGTAGACGCTCTGCTGCACCTCTTCATTCTCGATGCCGGTGACTTCTACGCTCAGGTCGGGGTTAATCCGAATGTGACCGTTGTAAGTTTCATCTCCCTGCTTCAATTCGATGTCGGCGCTGTAACCGGGAAAGTCGGTGTCCCAGGTGTAGCGGTTTTCGTAGGCGTTGCGAAATAGATCGCGGGCGTTGCTTGTCAATTCTGTCATGGAAGATTGCGAGTTTTAAAAACGGACACGATCTAGTATAATCTTTTAGAGACCGATCGCTCGAAATTCGAGATATAAATTGACCGCCCTCGCTCCGACGGCGAGATGGAAATTGATGGTAATTTTCCGAATCTCGACCCATCCAGTGATGAAAAGCGCACCGCGATCGCCGTCATTCATCTATCCGTAAAAACTCAAATTTTAGCCCCCCAAATGAGTATGTCCGATCGCCCCATTTACCTCGACGCCAACGCCACCACCCCCCTCGATCGCCGCGTTTTGGAGGCGATGCTGCCCTATTTGACCGAACAGTTCGGCAACCCGGCTAGTATCAACCACGTCTACGGCTGGGAGGCGGAAGCGGCCGTGCAGCAGGCCCGGAAAATCATCGCCGAAGCGATCGGCGCTAGACCCGAGGAAATCATCTTCACCAGCGGCGCCACCGAGTCGGACAATTTGGCGGTCAAGGGCGTGGCCGAAGCCTATTTTGCCAAGGGTCGCCATTTGATTACCGTGGAGACGGAACACAATGCCGTCCTCGACCCCTGCCACTATTTGAAAGAACTGGGATTTGAGGTGACATTTCTCCCCGTCGAACCGGATGGACTTATCAATTTAGAAACCCTCGAAAAAGCATTTCGCCCCGACACGATTTTGGTGTCCGTAATGGCGGCAAACAACGAAATTGGAGTATTGCAACCCCTGGCGGAAATCGGCGAACTCTGTCGCGATCGCGGGGTTTTATTTCACACCGACGCCGCCCAAGCTCTGGGAAAAATTCCCCTCGACGTGGATGAAATGAACGTCGATTTAATGTCCCTCACCGCCCATAAAATATACGGCCCCAAAGGCATCGGCGCCCTCTACGTCCGCCGTCGCGATCCCCGGGTGAAATTGGCGGCCCAAATCCACGGCGGCGGACACGAACGGGGGATGCGATCGGGGACTCTCTCCACCCCCCTGATCGTGGGGTTCGGCGCGGCGGTGAAACTGGCGTTATCGGAGATGGAGGCGGAGGGAAAACGCCAGGAAAAATTGCGCGATCGCCTCTGGGACAAGCTCTCCACCCTCGGCGACGTCCGCCTCAACGGCCACCCCACCCGCCGCCTGCCGGGAAATTTAAACGTGAGTGTGGCGGGGGTGGACGGTCAGGCTTTATTGTTGGGATTGCAACCCGCGATCGCCGTGTCCTCGGGCTCGGCCTGCACCTCCGCCAAAATCGAACCGTCCCACGTCTTGCGAGCCCTGGGACTGCCGGAAACCCTCGCCTATGCGTCGTTGCGATTCGGCATCGGCCGGTTCAATACGGAGGCGGAAATCGATCGCGCGGCGGAACAGGCGATCGCCACGATCGAAGCACTGAGAAAAGTTAAGGGTCAGACCTCCTAATTGTCGGCGGATTTATGGGAAAACGAGAGTATCAAATCGTGATTTTCAGCCTGATTTGCGCGATCGCATCGTTGGCGATCGGGATGAGTCGAAATGCCACCCGCCCCACCCCGACTTCCCCAGTTTTGGACTCCGACCGCCTCGCCAATTTGATCGCCTCCGGCGCCCTACAAAAAGCCGACCGCCAGACCTACCGCATGATGCTGTCAGTCCTGCACAAAAAAAACCGGCGGCTGACGCGGCGAGATATCGCCCGCTTTCCCTGCGGTGCCCTGGCGGAACTCGATCACACTTGGCACCAGTCTAGCAATGGACAATTGAGTTTTATCGAACCCTATCAACGGTGGAAAACCGCTCGGGGAGGCGGACGATACCAGGGGCCGACCGCGCCCCTTTCATGGAATGTTGTCCGCTCTTCCCAACCGTCACAAAATAATTGTTTGGGCGATCGGGAGATAGGCCGAAGTGCGACTCCCTGTCTGTCCGGTATCAGTTTGAATATATTCGAGCGTATTGAAAGTTGTAAGATGGCACCCTATCCGAGTCGCAAAGCCTCGAATCTCCAAAATCAATAATTTCATTGAAGTAGAGAGGGTTGGGAGTTAGACCAATTGAGAATCCGATACCAGGAAATTTTTTTCCACCCAATTAAGCGCTAATTTTGGGAGAGCGTCTGGGCTGAGTGTCTCGGATATGTGCCCTCCGATCGCTCTGAGCGCTCTGATTTTTGCCTACTTTTTTTTTTTGATGTTCAGGATTGAACGAATCGGGTAAATCAGTGGGAGACTGACGTTCTTTTTCGCGATCGCCGTCCTCGGCTTTCATCTTTTCGAGCAACATTTCCACCTGCTTCAACAGCTCGTCCACGTCGATGGGCTTGTGGATCAAGGCATCCGCCTCGACGTTTGTCTCTTCGAGCCATTCCAAACGATGGCAGGCTGTCATGATCAATACGGGAATGTAGGGGAAGCGATCGTCGTATCTCAACACTTGCATCACTTCGTAACCGTTGATTCCCGGCATCATCAAATCCAAAACCATCAAATCGGGTGGAGATTCTTCGACTCTGGCTAAAGCGGAATAACCGTTTTCTGCGCTTTGAATCTGATATCCGGCATCCTCGAGGATGATTTCCACCAAAAAGCGGCTGTCCGTCGAATCATCGACGACGAGAATATTGGGAGCCGATCTAGAACTAGGGTTGGAAGAAGAGTTCATGGAACATTATGTTTCCGCTAACAACATGATTAAAAGCGTCAGAATGAGGGTTTTTGTTCACTTAATTCTGATTGTGGAGTTGGGAGAGTTTGGCGATCGCCTGCAGGTCGAGTTTCCCCGGCCGCACGTCGTCGAAAAATTTCGGAGTCGAACGCGCGGTTGAGGTTCGCCTCTGCTAGGGTGATATTTGCGGTTCCCCGGGCGCTCCGGGACAATTGTAAATCGCCGCCGAGGGCCGTGAGGGGTTCGACCGCCAAAATTTCGCACCCGGACTTCAAAAGACTCCATCCGCACATCAGATCGGATCACCAGTCCCGACCCGTTCACGAAAAACGAATCGAGTTGGCCGGACACGAGTTTTCCCGGGTCGGTTTGGACGCGGACGTCGAGTTCTTCGGCCCGATCAAGTTGACTGGAGAGGGCAACTTTGGCAATTTGATTGAGTGTTTGTTCTCCAAATTCGCTGGCATTCATGAAAACAGCCTGACTACACCTCGGACCGATCGGATTTCGGACACTTACGCTTTACATCATATCGGAGCGATCGTTTTCGGCGTCTCTATCCAACGAAATAGATAAAAGCCCGACTCCGTGGCGGTTTGCGGGATTGGGACGATCAAGGTGATAACAGGTGATATCGAATGCGATCGCTTAGAATCCCTCCGAAGGTAGATGCTCGCGGCGACTTTTTGCTGGAGTATGAGGGGTGGAGTCCTACAAATTCGCCAAATTTGACAGTCTACGGGTCTAATTCTGCAATTGGATTTTGTTTGAGCTGTTTTCGGATGAATTCATCTAATTTTTATGCCGATCGCCATTCTAGACGACATCGTTTATACCATTCTCCAAAAAATTGACGAGACGGACAAAAATGGCAAACACCCCGTCAATTTTGTCCAATCCGACTTCTCGGGAAGGACACCGAATCAAGCGGACCGGCTCGGGCATTTGGATTATTTGAATCAAAATCACTATATCGAAGCGGATTTTAGCGGGAATGCCTATGCCAAACAGGAAGATGTCCCCAACTTAGTCAACCCCGACGAAATCGATATTCGGATCGCCAATACCCTCGGAGCCTCCGACGGGCCGCTCCCCCACCTGATCGATTTGGAACGCGCCAAATTGACCGAAAAAGGAGCAAAAATGTTAGAGGAGATGAATATGAATCCCCCCCAAATGCCCCAATCCCAAAGTCAAGAAAACATTGCCCCCGAAAACCTGCAATTTTTGGAAAAAATTAAGGTCAAAGGTCAGCTCGAAGACATCTACGATGCCCGGGACGTGACGGAGGTCGTTTTCCGGACAATGCGGGATATGATGACCACGGAATCGGCCGATCGCGTCGCCTCGGAACTGCACGAAGAATCGGTGCAGGCGAAGGACAAATCTTTGCAAAATGAAATTTCCGATCTTTGGCAAGATACCAACCCGCTGGTGGCTTGGCTGAGTCGGCTGCGTCCGCCCCTAAAAATAGACGAAAAGAACTTTATTTTTCGGATCGAGCAGGAAGGGGGAATTCCGAGAAGTACGGATGCAGAAACGGTCATCAAAGCGGTCTTTTCTGCAACGAAAGACGAGCTTTCCCAAGAGCGAATTTCGGAAATTTCCGGCTACCTCCCCGGCCGAGTTAAAGAAATGTGGGATGTCGCCTGATTTTTCCCTTGTCTGAATCGGAAAGTTAAGAATAAAGACGACTGATACCTGTCCCGTTAGGGCCAGGTTTTTTTATTCGTAAATGTCGGCTGGTGTGGCTGACATTTTTTCCGAAAGACGGGTCGATCAATTATTCGATCCACCCCGATCGCAGAGCCCTGACGGCGGCTTGGGTGCGGTCGTCTGCACACAGCTTATTTAAAATGCTGCGGACGTGGGTTTTCACCGTTCCCACCGTGATGTACAGTTTTTCGGCAATTTCGGCGTTGCTACGGCCGCCGACGATCAATTCCAAAACTTCGAGTTCCCGCTCCGTCAAAGGACAGCTCGCCAGAAATTCTTTGTACTCGGGTTCGACGGCGTGGATGGTGACAGTTTCGCCGGCGTTTTTGGCGATCGCTTCCGCCGGCTGATGTTGGGCCTGTTGGAGGACGGTGC
Source organism: Lyngbya sp. CCY1209 (assembly GCF_055795065.1). Classification (NCBI taxonomy): domain Bacteria; kingdom Bacillati; phylum Cyanobacteriota; class Cyanophyceae; order Oscillatoriales; family Microcoleaceae; genus Lyngbya; species Lyngbya sp. CCY1209. Next base: position 5,272 of record NZ_JAYFER010000307.1, on the reverse strand, counting down.
GGGCGATGACCGGATCGATCCAAGAGTGTCCTTCGCTGGTGGTCAGGATCGCTTCCATCAGGCGATCGAGGCTGACATCTTTGACGCTGTAGGAGTCGGCACCGGCCGCAAAAGCCCCCATCACCGCATCTTTGTTGTCGTGCATGGTCAAAATCAGAACTTTCGTGGGTTTTTCGCCGCGATCGCCCATGAATTCTTTGAATTGCTGGGTCAATTCGATCCCGTCGATATCGGGCAAACCGATATCGACGATCGCCACGTCGGGGAGGGTCGTTTTCAAAACCTCCAACCCCTTCCGTCCGGTCGCGGCTTCCCCCACCACCTCGACCTGTTTGCTCTGCTCCAATGCGGTTCTCAAACCCACCCGGGTCAGATCATGATCTTCGATCAAAACGACGCGAATATTTTTCATATTTAGTCTCCTTGTCTGGGGATATATTGTACCATTTCTTTTCGGGTAATTCACTGATAAAATTGACGGGTAGAAGTCTTTTGAGACTGACACCATCCGCACCAACCATTTTTGCCGATCAGATCGCGTATCATGTTTTCTTCCACCCAGCCACCAACCGGTCCGAGCGATTCCATCCTCGCCGTCGATGACTCCCCCGACAATCTATTTTTAATTGATGCCATCTTGGGTGAAGCCGGATATCGGGTCTGCTGCCAAGCGGACGGGGCTTCGGCCTTGAAAAGCCTGGAGAGCAACCCTCCAAAACTCATCCTCCTCGACGTGATGATGCCGGGGATCGACGGCTACGAAGTCACCCGCCGCATCCGCAACAACCCCCACCTCCCCTTCATCCCCATCCTGCTGATCACCGCCTATGACCAGTCCAGCGTGGTCGAGGGCCTCGACGCCGGGGCCGACGACTTCATCCGCAAACCCGTGGAGGTGGACGAACTCCTGGCCCGGGTGCGATCGCTCCTGCGACTCAAACACAGCATCGACGAACAAACCAAAATGTCCCGCCAGCGGGAGGATTTCGTCTCCCGCCTCACCCACGACCTCCGCACCCCCCTGGTAGCCGCAGACCGGATGCTGCAACTGTTCCGGCAGGGGGCCCTGGGGGAACTTACCCCCCCTATGCAGGAGGCAGTCCGCACCATGATCGGCAGCAACCAAAACCTGCTGCGGATGGTGAACACCCTCCTGGAGGTGTACCGCTACGAAGCGGGCCGCAAGACCCTCGCCTTCTCCACCGTCGATCTCAGCGAACTGATCCGGGAGGTGGTGGAAGAACTCACTCCCCTGGCTCAGGAAAAGGGATTGAAAATGGCACCCGATCGCATCGAACCCGCGATCGCAGTGGTCGGCGACCCCCTGGAACTGCGGCGAGTGGCCATGAATCTGGTGGGCAACGCCATCAAATTCACCGACGCCGGCCACATCGACGTCCGCCTCCGGATGCGCTCCAGCGAGGCAATCCTGGAGGTTGAAGATACCGGGGAAGGCATGAGCGAGGCCGATCGCGCCATCATTTTCCAGCGGTTCCGCCAGGGCAAACACAAGCGATCGGGCAGCGGTCTGGGGCTCCACCTGGCCGCGCGGATCGTCGCCGCCCACGACGGCAGCATCGACGTGCAGTCCGAACCGGGCCGCGGCAGCCATTTCACCGTCCGGTTGCCCCTCAAGTCTCCATAGGCCGTGCCAACTGAACCCAATTCTTCTATACTGGGAGACTGCCAGTTTGAAATGTGAATTCAGAAAGTATCATCAAAGCCATGCGAACTGATTACTGCGGTCAACTCCGAAGCGGCAATATCGGCGAAACCGTCACCCTCTGCGGTTGGGTAGACCGCCGCCGAGATCATGGCGGCGTGGTCTTTCTGGATTTGCGCGATCGCACCGGCATCGTCCAAATTGTCAGCGATCCCGAACGCACCCCCGAGTCCTACAAAATCGCCGACACCATCCGCAACGAATTTGTCGTCCGCATCACCGGCCGGGTGTCCCGGCGCCCCGAGGAATCCCTCAACCCCAAACTCCCCACCGGAGAGGTGGAAATCTACGCGGATAACATTGAATTGCTCAACGGACTCGGGAAACAACTTCCCTTCCAGGTGTCCACCGCCGAAAGCGAACCCGTCCGGGAGGAATTGCGGCTCAAATATCGCTATTTGGACCTGCGGCGCGATCGCATGACCCGCAATTTGCAACTACGACACGAAGTCGTCAAGGCGATGCGGCGGTTCCTCGAAGATCAGGAAAAATTCATCGAAGTCGAAACCCCAATTTTGACGCGATCGACCCCCGAGGGCGCCCGGGATTACCTCGTCCCCAGCCGCGTCAACCCGGGCGAGTGGTTCGCCCTGCCCCAGTCCCCCCAACTGTTCAAACAACTGTTGATGGTTTCGGGATTCGATCGCTACTACCAGATCGCCCGCTGTTTCCGGGACGAAGATTTGCGGGCCGATCGCCAGCCGGAATTTACCCAACTGGACATGGAAATGAGCTTCATGTCCCAGGAAGAAATCTTAGATCTCAACGAACGCTTAATCGCCCACATTTTCAAAACCATAAAAGGCATCGATTTGCCCCGCCCCTTCCCCCGCCTCACCTACCAAGAAGCGATGGACCGGTACGGGAGCGATCGGCCCGACACCCGCTTCGGCATGGAACTCGCCGACGTCTCCGATGTCGTCAAAGACTGCGGCTTCAAAGTCTTTTCCGGGGCGGTAAAATCCGGGGGCATCGTCAAAATCCTGCCCGTTCCGGGGGGCAACGAAGCCATCTCCAACGTGCAGATCAAACCCGGCGGCGACCTGTTTAAAGAAGCCAGCGAAGCCGGGGCGAAAGGACTCGCCTACATCCGCGTCAAAGAGAACGGAAAAATCGACACCATCGGCGCGATCAAAGATAATTTGAACGACGAACAAAAGGCGGAAATTCTGAAGCGGACGGATGCAAAAGCCGGGGATTTGCTGCTGTTTGGTGCCGGAGATATTGCAACCGTTAATAAAACCCTCGATCGCCTGCGTTTAGTCATCGGAGAGCGGCTGGGACTCATCGATCGCGATCAAATAAACCTGCTGTGGATCACCGACTTTCCGATGTTCGAGTGGAACGCCGACGAGAAGCGGCTCGAAGCCCTGCACCACCCCTTCACCGCCCCCCACCCCGACGATATCGAAGATGTCAAAACCGCCCGAGCCCAAGCCTATGACATGGTGTTAAACGGGACGGAAATTGGCGGGGGAAGTTTGAGGATTTACCAGCGCGATATTCAGGAAAAAGTCTTCGACGCGATCGGTTTATCCAGTGAAGAAGCCTACGGAAAATTCGGCTTTTTGTTGGAGGCATTTGAATACGGAACACCCCCCCACGGCGGCATCGCCTACGGCTTAGATCGCCTCGTAATGCTGCTGTCCGGGGAAGAATCCATCCGAGACGTGATCGCCTTCCCGAAGACGCAGCAGGCCCGCTGTCTGCTCACCAACGCCCCCTCCGGCGTCGATGGAAAGCAGTTGAAGGAATTGCAGGTAGCCTCAACCTACAAACCGAAAAAATCCCAATCTTAATTGATGAGAAATCTGGAAAACCTGACCATTCATCAGTTCAGAGGATTGCGGGATTTTTCCCTGCAATCCTTGGGACAAATCAACCTTTTGGCAAAAATTTATCCCCCGTTATCCAAGGAAAGGCAACTTGTAAACTTAATCAATTTGGAGGAATAACCCATGCAACTCGAAAATTACTTTGAATTTCTTACCCCCTATGATATTCGACTCAAAGGGACAAGAATCGGGATAGAAACCATTTTATATGAATATATCTATCATCACCAATCCCCCGAAACAATTGCCAACATTTATACAAATCTAACCTTAGAACAAATCTATGCAACTATTCTTTATTTCTTGCAAAACCAAGAAGAAATCACTCAATACATGACAGATTGGTTAAACTATTGCAAAGAATCAGAAAAACAGCAAAATGAAAATCCCCCGGAATATATTCTTCGCCTTCGCCAAATCAAAGCAGAACGAGAGAAAATTTTATGAGTATTCAATATCTGATTGATGAAAACTTGCCTCCGCTTTATCAAGAACAGTTAAGGCGGTATCTGCCTCAATCAACTATTTTAATGGTAGGCGATCCTAACGTTCCCCCTAAAGGAACACTAGACCCTGAAATTTTGCTTTGGTGTGAACAACATGACTTTATTCTGGTAACAAATAATCGGCGTTCAATGCCTGTTCATCTAGCCGAACATCTAGAAAAAAATCGTCAAAGTCATGGTATCTTCGTACTGCGTAAAAAATTTACTATCGGAGAAATCATCAACGATCTTGTTTTCATTGCCCAAGCTGGCGACAAGAACGACTATCAAAACCGTATTACTCACATACCCTTATAATAATTTAATCTAAAAATGTCTGTAAAATACGCCTCTCAGATGGGGTGGGACTACCTTAGCCCAAAAGAAGCCTTACAATGAGTTGAGGATTGAGGATTGGGAAATCGTGGGAGGATAAATTATGTTTGAACTCGCGAGACGACTCAACCGGCTGGAAAAACTGCTCGATCGCGCCCAATTATCTGCAATAGATTCCGATCAAATTGTGCTAATAAATGGCGTAAACTGGCAAATCTACGAAGGCTTATTGGAGAGTTTGCAAGACAGTTCAGAATTCAGAGTTTCATATTTAGACGGAATCCTCAGAATCATGTCCCCCAGCCGCCGCCACGAGTCGGAAAAAAAACGGATTGCGATGCTATTGGAAACCTATTTTATAGAAATGGGTGTTGATTTCTATCCTCTCGGATCGACGACATTCCGAGAACAGTCCGTCGCCCGGGGGATCGAACCGGATGAGTGCTACTGCATCGACTCGGAAAAAGCCGTTCCCGATCTCGCCATCGAAGTCGTCGTCACCAGCGGGGGTATCGATTCTTTAGATATTTATCGGGGGTTAAACGTTCCCGAAGTTTGGTTTTGGCAAGACGGTTCACTTTCCCTCTATTTGTTGCAAGAGAACGGCTATCAAAAGCGCGATCGCAGCCAGTTTTTACCCGACTTAAATTTAGAGCTTTTGGCGAGGTACGTCCTCTCACCCGCCAAACCAAAGGATATTCTGTTTGAGTTTCGCCAGCAATTTAAAAGCCTTTAAATGCGATTTTCAACTGATCGCGTATTCGGTAAATTGCCTCATGAACGGCGTTTGAAATCCCAATCAGAAAGTAAAACCTAATATAACAATGTGAAATAATGAGTGAAAAATCGTTCTTCTCAAAGCCCCCAGAATTGGGGGTTTGGGGGCGGGACTA
>NZ_JAYFER010000306.1:0-789 GCF_055795065.1 Lyngbya sp. CCY1209 | reverse complement strand
CCAAAAGGAAAACATACATCCGGGAAGAAATCGGGGGGAAGAGGTCTACTCGGCTTCAAGACCCACATAAAACCGGACAAGGAAGCAATCAAAGCCCACATCGAAAAGGTGAAAGAGGTGATTAGGAAACATAAAACAGCACCTCAAGCCGCCCTGATTAAACATCTTAATCCCATCATCACAGGATGGGCAAGATACTATTCAGGGGTAGTCTCCTCAGAGATTTTCAACAAGCTAGATAATATACTCCGGCAACAATTGCGGGCATGGATAGTATCACGATGCGGAAACGCCAAATACAAAACGCTTAGAAAATACTACCGAACAGGTATGGCAAAACTGAGCAATGGGGACGAAAGGAAGGACAAGTGGATTTTCCAAACTAAGGATGGTTTACGACTCCAAAAACACGCCTGGACTCCTATTGTCTACCACACGCTGGTCAGACCGAACGCATCGATGTATGACGGAAATTGGGTCTACTGGGCAACGAGGAGAGGGAAATCGCCAGAAATCTCGAACCGAGAAGCCAAACTACTAAAAGACCAGAAAGGCAAATGCAAATGGTGCGGGCAACACTTCACTATTGAAGACCAATTGGAAACCGACCACATCATCCCTAGATGCCTAGGTGGAAAGGATGATTACAAAAACCTCCAATTGTTGCACCGCCACTGTCACGATGCCAAGACTGCTGTAGATGGCAGTCAAGGCAAGAGTCGTACTCATGACAACGAGACGGCTGAACTAGGAGCCGTGTGAGGTGAAAATCTCATGCACGGTTCTGAA
>NZ_JAYFER010000305.1:0-413 GCF_055795065.1 Lyngbya sp. CCY1209 | reverse complement strand
GACATTGCCAAATGCTTTGACCAAATTGACCATGACTACCTGCTATCCAAACTTCATTGTCCAACGACCATAAGGCGAGATATCAAACAATGGTTGAAAGCTGGGGTCATTGACAATGGTGTATTTGACGACACAAAAGCAGGGACACCTCAAGGAGGGGTAATAAGTCCACTCCTCGCCAACATCGCACTGGATGGAATGGTGAGACATATAGAAAAACTCTTTCCAAAGAAAGGAAATAGAGTACAAGCAACGGTCGTCAGATATGCTGATGATTTCGTAGTTATATCACCAAAGCTCGAAATCATTGAACAGTGCAAGATTGCCATCTCCGACTGGTTAAAGCCCATTGGACTCCAACTCAAGCCGGAAAAGACAAGAATCTGTCATACACTAAGAGAAATCGAAGTTGA
>NZ_JAYFER010000304.1:0-276 GCF_055795065.1 Lyngbya sp. CCY1209 | reverse complement strand
AACCCTCGACGCAATTGGCAGAATATTTGTCGCGATTAATCAAGGGGAATACTACGTCCTCGATGCCGACATTGCCAAATGTTTTGACCAAATTGACCATGAATACCTACTATCCAAACTTCATTGTCCAACGACCATAAGGCGAAATGCCAAACAATGGCTAAAAGCCGGGGTCATTGACAATGGTGTATTTGACGACACAAAAGCCGGGACACCACAAGGAAGGGTAATAAGTCCACTCCTCGCCAACATCGCACTGGATGGAATGGTGAGGCA
>NZ_JAYFER010000303.1:0-27487 GCF_055795065.1 Lyngbya sp. CCY1209 | reverse complement strand
TCTTAAAGGCATAGTCAATGTGCCTCTACCAACTCCTTTAAGAGAAAATCCTAAAGTTGTTGCTACTTTTGTAAAAAAACCAAGTTTCAATATTTCGGGCCGGCACGAAAATCGCAACCCGCTCGGTCGGCGATCGCGAATCTCGGTTCAAATTACCGACCGTTTCATCAAATGCTGTATGTAAAGAACGCAAGATATGATGTTCGGACCGTTCGTCGGCATCAATCATCACGACAACGGCAATATTTCTAGAGTTACAACTTCTTCTGTAACTTCTCACAATGTCCGGATAATTTTTGACCACCCAAGCATTGTTATTTTGAATGATTCTTCCTTTGGGATTGCCAAAGTCTTTAATTTTGCGATCGTCCCATCCCCGACATTTCAAATATTCCCTGATAAATCGCTCTTGGGCCAGATCCTCGCAGAGGATCGTAACTTCCGGCAAATTATCTCTACTCGTCATAAATCCATCCCAGTTCTATCAGGTGACTCAATGATAAGCCGTCTTCTTTTTTACCGTCTTCTGTTTGCATCTCGGTCATCTGACTGATGGGTTTGACCCGGACGGCTTGATTATTGCTTCGTTCAAACCAATAGCCCAAATTGCCAGCCAAATAATTGATCAACGATGGATGATGAGAAATTAAGATGACTTGTCCTTGATTTTCGATGCAAGAGTCCATCACTTTATTCCACCAAGGTCGTATTTCTGGCAAAGCCAGGAAATTTTCGGGTTCGTCAATACACAACGTAAAATCTTCGTCGGAGGAACAATAAATTAAGGTATAGAGTGCGATCAAGACTTTTTGTCCCTCCGACAATTCATCGAGCTGATATGTAACTTTGCTGGGATGATTGAAAGATGCCGACAAAATCCTGACATCGCCAGATTTAGAATTTTGGAACGAATCAAATCCCGGAATTATATTTTGCAATTCCAATGTTAGTTTGAGTATATTTCCTTGATTTTCTTGAGATAAGTAGCTGTACCAAGCCGCGTAATTTGAAAGATTCCAGTCGGGCAAACTTGCCTCCTGACTGCTTTTAGATGTCATTGAAAAAGGGTCGATCTGTACGATCGAAAAGTTTGCCATCCGTTTTTTGAACCAGGTCAGCTTTTGATTGTCGGGTCTTTCATAAATAAAACCGATGCCAGAACGCGACCAATCAAAGAATGGTAAAAATGCACCTTCACGATTCGGATCGTCATTGTACAGTCTGGCTTGACCGACGGGCATACCTCGATCCCCCGCATCGATCCAGAACTCGAACAGCGGTTGACTGTCAAAAGTTAATCTTTCTAAACGCATTCTGGGCGGTGAATACTCTCCTTGATGTTGGATCTCCAGAGTATATTTGTACAAACCACCATTCCCTTGAATGTCCAATTCAAATTTTTGAACGTCCGATGTTTGCCACCTCGTCAAATCCCGGGATTTAAATAAATCTGAGACTTTGTAATATTGCTGAAATATTGGATCGCCCAAAATAAATAGCTGCAGTTTTCTTAAGGCATCAAAAATGGTCGTTTTCCCCGAACCATTGGAACCCAAAAAGAGGTTGATGCTATCCACTCTCAATTCAAAGTTAACCATGCATCTAAAATTATCGATATAAATTCTTTTCAGCATAATTTTTTTTGATAGAGATCGGGTGGCATCGTCAGATGATGCTGTCATCATGAAAAATCACAGCATTACGATTGTATTTTATAATTGTCCGATTCGATGTGTCAATTGTATCGCCCCCGATGCCCCCAATTCTGGGCTCGGCCGTTTCATTCTCGGTTAAAAATTGTCGGGGGTGAGGATGAAAACGGTTGAGGGGAGACAGGAGCAAGGGAATATCCGGTTGAAAATACCTTTTCATTCCGAAAAATCTCCCGGTCGCTCCCGATCGCTCCCCCTGCCATTTTTCGGGGAGAATGAAACGGCCGGGCCATTCTGGGGGCTTTGAAGGGATTCAGTTGTCGGGATCATTTCGCACTGCTATAGTCGGCGAAACTTGCGGCCCGATCAGTCATCGTCTGGATCGCCCCAGTCGGCGGGTACGTCCCCGGTTTTGACCCGTCTGAGCACTTTTTTATCCAGGTAAAACCGCTTCGGTTTGGGGGCGGGTTTGGGGGGGTCTTCGGGATGCCAAATCAACGCCAACAAGACGAGAGCAATCAGAACGGCTTCCATATTCAAATAGTCCTCAAAAATGGTTCGGGAACGCTCCGCGAAGCGCACCCATCGCCGGCCGGACGGGTTGACCCGGGGCGCGGGAACGTCTCATTGATCTAACTTTTGATACGGCCAGTTTAACCGGACGATCGCGATGATGTCAAGGAAAAATCTCATTAAAGTGAGAAAAAAGTCCGGGATTGGGAAAGATGGGGAGAGGGGAGGCGGGAATTGAAACCGGTCTCGCCCCGATGATAAGGGAATTTGAGTCGGACTGCCCCGCGATCGCCACTTCGACGGTCGGGGGGGTTGTGACTCACTCAAATGAGATAACAGACGGTATAATCAGGGGCAGTGTCCGAAACCCTCCCCCGAAGGCGGTGAAGCCATGATCCCCAGAGACTTTTTGATCCACCTGGCCCGACGGGCCGGAATCTCCGACAACGAACTTGAGGTTTTGTCCCGGGCGATCGCCGGAGAACCCCTGGCCGCGATCGCCCGCGATCTCGACATCCGCAAAGATGCCCTCCAGAAGCGACTCGGGGAAGTGTACAAAAAATTTGACATCGCCGGTTCCGGCCCCGGAAAACTCGCCAAATTGCAGCAATTCCTGGTGGCAGAATATCAAAGTCAGGTCGCCGCCAAACCCGCCGTCCCCCGGGGGGAGGCACCAGAAGGCGATCGCTTCTTCGATCGCACCCCCGAACTCGACACCCTCAAAAGCTGGCTGATGGCAGATCCGGCCCCGGTGGTGATGCTGTGGGGGGCCGGGGGCATCGGCAAAACCGCCCTCGCCGCCCGAACCGTCCGCGAGATCGCCCCCCACTTCGATCGCGTCATTTGGCGATCGCTCCGCCGGACGCCGACTTGGGACGACTTATTCCCGACGGGCGATCGCGCCCTGCTGGTGGTGGACGACCTGGAAACCCTCTCCCCGTCGGAAATCGGCGAAAACTGGGGGCGCCACCTGCAAGCCCGGGCCGACTCCGGGACCCCCACCCTCTTGATCGGGTGGGAACCCCCCGCCGCCCTGATCTCACTTATCGAAGATCAAGCGACCCTTCAAATGTTGGAATTGAACGGACTCCCCGACTCGGAGGCCGAAAAACTGCTTGCCAACGGGAAGCTGACCCCCGTCGATGCCCATTTCCGCACCGAATTGATTCACCTTTACGGCGGAAATCCCCGGTTACTCCAACTGATTTCCACCCAATTTTTCAATCGGTTTCTGGAAACGCCGCTGCAATTGATCCAGCAAACCACTTTGAACGTCGAAAAAATTATCCGCCAATACCGGGACGACTGGAACGATCTGGAACCGCAATTGTTGTGTTGGTTGGCACTCCACAACCGCCCCGTCGCCCGGGAAGAATTGACGGAAAATTTGATGGTTACCGAAGACGCGATCGCCCTGACACCAATTTTAGAATCCCTGGAGGCGCGATCGCTCATCGAGTCCGTCGCCGGCGATCGATTCATCCTCAGCCCTGCCGTCCGCCGCCTCATCTCCCACCATTTACTAGCGAAATACCTCAACCAATTGGGCTACCAACATTATCTCGACGGCGAATTTCAAAGCGCCCGTTCCGCCCTGACGGACGCCATCCGCTACAACCCGAACCTGGCGCCGGCCCACTACAATTTGGGTTCGACGGACGAACGGTTGCAACAGTTTGCATCCGCCCGGAACCACTACGAAATTGCGGCGAAAGGCGGTGGCAGGGCCGCCCACGCCGCCGTCAGCAACTTGGCGCGGCTGGCGCTTTTAGAGGGGGATGCCGAAGCCGCGATCGCATCGATTCAAAAGATATCAGACCGGGTGAGCGATCCCGATGTCAAAGTCGCCCTCCAAAAAAATTTGGGTTGGGCTTATTTTCTCAAAAACGACCCCGATCAAGCCGAACAGCATTTGCGAAATGCCCTAGATATTGGCAATAAAAACTCGGCGGTTTTCTACCTGTTGGCGCAGGTTTTGGAAGTCAAAGGGGAACGTCAGCAAGCCCTGCCATTTTGGGAAAGCGGACTCGCCGCCGACGATCGCGATCGCGCCAGTTCGACAACCCCTTGGCGACAGCCGGAGTTGGAGGGGTGGCGGGCGATCGCGCGGCAGCGGGTGAATGCCGGGACTCCCCAAAAAGCCTGATGTTTCAATCCCGGGGGAACGATGGGATCGTCTTCGTCTGAAACCATAATCATAATTGGAGATGGGTGGGAGTGTACTGTTGTTGATAGCTCCAATTCATCCCTCACCCATTCCGGAAGGGGGGAGCGATCGTGCGAGAGGGGAAAGGCGACGAAGAGGTTGCGGTTGGGTTGGGTCTGGGCTGGAATTAATTTCAATATAGCCGTTCAAAATTATTCGTCAATAGTCGAATCCTCAAGCACCCAACCCGACCCGGCTGCGGTGGGGGTGAAAAGGGAAAGGAGGAACCGAATTGAGAGCGGAGAGTCGGGCGTTTCTGACGGTCGGCGATCGCTTTGACATCGGCTCAAATTTGACTGTCATTCAGAATGTCAGTTCGCCCAAAGTTGCAATTTTTGTAGTTATTTTAACAATTTTTACAAAAGCTAAATGATCCTTAAGAATTCTATCGATTTGGGAAGCGGGCGTTATAACACTCGACAGGTAGGACAAACTAAAATAGTGAGATCGATCCACCCGAGCTGCGCCCATGAGCTACTGCCTAAATCCCCTCTGTCCGACCCCTCAAAATTCCCCGAAAAGCCACGTCTGCTCGAACTGCGGCTCATCTTTGCTGCTCGATCGCCAATATCGGGCCGTACAGAATCTCGGGGGCGGGGGCATGAGCCGGACTTTTTTGGGCATCGATGAAAAGCGATCGCGAACCTCCTGCATCCTCAAACAATTCTCCCCCCAACAGCAGAATTTCGCCGCCGTCCAAAAAGCCACAGACCTGTTTCACCAGGAGGCGATGCGGCTGCAGGAGTTGGGCAATCATCCCCAAATCCCGCACCTGTACGCCAGTTTGGAATCCGAGGGGCGATTGTACTTGGTGCAGGAATATATCGAGGGAGAAAATCTCCTGCAGGAGTTGGATCTCGGGAAACCTTTCGGCGAAGAAACCGTGCGGGAACTGCTCTGGGACCTGTTGCCCATCCTGCAATTCATCCACCATCACCAAGTCGTCCACCGGGATATCAAACCCGAAAATATCATCCGCCGCCGCCAAGACGGCCATTTGGTGCTCGTCGATTTCGGTGTCGCCAAACATGAAATCGACCTGTTCCACCCCAAAACCGGGACGATGACGGGAACCATCGGCTACGCGCCTCTGGAGCAAATTCGCGGGGGAAAGGCCTACCCGGCCAGCGACCTCTACAGTTTGGGCGTCACCTGCATCCACCTGCTGACGGGGATTCCCCCCGGCGAGCTGTTCGACCCGTTCACGGGGGAATCGACCTGGCGATCGCACCTGGAACGAACCGACCGCAGCATCAGCCCCCCATTGAACCGCATCCTCGACAAACTCCTCGCCGACTGGGTGAAAGACCGCTACCAGTGCGCTGAGGACGTTTTGCGCGACCTCCGACCCGAGCTTCACCCGAGCCACCCCCTACAAGTCCGGGTCGCCGTCGAACTGGCGACCCGACAGGCGGAGTTCGCCCACCAGCAGCCGATCTGGGGCGTTCCGCCACCGCAATCCTTCGGTGTGGGGATCTTTTCCGGTTCCCCATCTCCCCCGCCAATCTCCATCCCCCTGTTAAATTGCGACTGCGGCGGACAACTGGGTTTCGAGGAAACCGCACCGCCAAAATCCCCGGAAACCTGGCGGTGTGGGGTCGTCCTCAAAGGGCACTCGGCCCCCGTGCGGGCGATCGCGATCGGGCCGAACGGGTATCTGTTGATCAGCAGCAGCGCCGACCGCACCATTCGACTCTGGAACCTCTGCACCGGCCAACTGCTGCACCGCTTTTGCGGCCATGCGGCGGCGGTGAATGCGATCGCCGTCAGTCCCAACGGGCGACGCCTGGTCAGCGGCAGTTGCGATCGCACCCTGCTGGCTTGGAACCTGAAAACCCGCGCCATGACCGACCGATTTTTCAGCCACTCCGGTTCCCCCTACAGCCACCGCAGCGGCCCCATCAATGCCGTCGCCTACAGCCCCGACGGCCGCATCGTCGCCAGTTGCGGCGCCGACCACACCATCAAACTCTGGAACCAGCGCAACGGGGAACTGCTCTACCGCCTCCGGGAACACTGCGGTCCGGTCTTTTGCGTCACCTTCGTGGGACGCACCCCCCCCACTGCCGCCACCCCCCACTCTTGGGACGACCATCCCCAGTCCAGTTGGTTTGCCAGCGGCGGCGCGGACGGACAGATCAAAATCTGGCGATTCGGACTGTTTAACAGCCTCTACACCCTCGCCGGACATTCCGGCGCCGTCGGGTCCGTGGCGTTCGGTCCCGACCCGAACCTCCTGGCCAGCGCCGGCGAAGATGGCACCGTGAAATTGTGGGATTTCCAACGGGAAAATTTACTCGCCACCCTTTCCGCCACCGAGGGAACGAAGCCCAGCATTTCCATCAGTCCGGACGGGAAAATGTTGGCTTGGGGCGGCGGTGACGGGACGGTGCGCCTGTGGAAACTCGACCCGCCCGAACTCTCCACAAATCCGACGTTTCAGTTGGCCGGATACGGCCCCGTCGCCTTCGGTGCGGACGGCCGGACGCTGATTTGCAATGGCGGAAATAATGAAATTTGGGTTTGGCATTTGGGGGAGGATTAGGGGGCGATCGCGATTCCTCAAAATCTGACTTTCGGTAGGTGACAGAAATCGAAGCACAAGTTATGATGCGATCGCAATTCATCATCCGAGATTAAGGAGAGTTTAAATGATGACGGATAAAGCGACAGAGAAAAAAGCTTACTCAGACAAATTTCAGGCGAAACTCGACAAGATGAACGCCCAAATTGACGAACTCAAAGCCAAAGCCAAACAGGCTAAAGCAGATGCCGCGATTAACTATCACGAGCGGATCGAGGAGCTGGAAGTCAAGCGGAATCAAACCCAGGACAAGCTGAAAGAATTGCAGCAAGCCAGCGGGGAGGCTTGGGAAGATATTAAAGATGGTTTTGAAAGCGCTTGGGGCGAACTTCAAGGTTCATGGGAAAAGGCGATGGAGAAGTTCAAATCTTAATTTTTGAGATCGGCGATCGCCGGGATTTTTGAGTCTAAAAAATCTCCGCAATTCCGACTAACCGAAATGTTTCGTTTAGTCGGAAGTGAGCAGTTCTTCGAGTTGGGTGAGCAGGTGTTGCAGCCGTTCCCACTTCGCCGGATTTTCCCAAATTCTGGCGGCTTTCAAGTGCTGATAAGTTGTCTCGATCCGAGCTTGGGGAGAGGCAGAGCGATCGCCCGAATTTGGCAATTCTTGAATGCGTTTCCGAATGGTTTTCAGGGAAAGATTTTGCGCGATCGCCTCTTGAAGCAGTTTTTTTCGCTCTCCCTCATTCGGAATTTTGGCGATCGCCATCGCTTTCGTGTAGGTGATTTTTCCCTGTCGCACCGCATCGAGAAGGTGCGGCGGTTTATTTAGCAGGCTCAACCGCGTTTCGACGAAGGATTTCCAGGACAAACCCAGGGGGGCGAAAATCTCTTCGACCGCCGCCATTTCTTTTTGAGCCGAAACGTTTCGGCTCACCCCCCGCTTGAAGCCGTTCCGCATCCGGTAAAGCAGGGAAATGACGCGATCGCGATCGAGTTTCAACCGCACCGACAGCAGCTTCTCAAAAATTGTACCGATCCGTTAGGTCGATGGTAACGCCGTCCCGTTGAAAAAGAGTAACGCTTGGATGGCGGCGATGACGCGCTCCAACTTGAGTTGCGTGAGTGATAACCGAGAGATCTCATCAATAACTGCCGTAATTTCTTGGCACTCGCGATCGCGCTCCGGCTCCAAGTATTGCAGTTGTTCGAGGGGATGGCGGTTCAACAAAAAGTCGAGTTCTTGACAGAGGTTCTGGTAGCGAGAACAGGCCCACTTGAAATCGGATACGACGCATTCCAACTGGATTTGAGCCTCGATCCAGTCCCGCATTAATTGGAATCGCGGGTGGACCGCGGCGACGGGCGACACGGGACTGGGTTGCCAAGAATAAGTGTCAGCAAGGTTTCCCAACATAATAGCACCCTCAAAATTTACCCTTCACTTTCTCTCTCAGGTAACATAGCCCGATTTTACGGGAAATGGCAAAAAAAAATTTTTCGTTCTATTTTTGCCTGTTACAAATGGCGATCAAACCTTTGCCAGTTGGAAGTTATGGCGTTTTTAGCTGTCGGCATTTTTCCATCAAATCGCACAATTTCAAGAGTCAGGCCGGGGGAAATTATGAAGTTTTGTAAAAATAATCTCGGGCAATTTTGAAAGTTTTATTAAGGGGTTAAAATTCCGGATCTTTCGATTGTAGAATGGCTGACATTCCCCGGCAAGCTGTTTGAAACTGTGCGATCGCATCTTGGGGGTGGTGGAAACGATCTAATTTCCGGCGATAAAGGCATCGATTTTCTCTGGGGAGTCGAAATCGATCCGTCTTTCCCGAATCCGGGTCTGGGAGAACAAGATACATTGATTGGGGGGTCAGAAGCAGATGACTTTGTACTCGGAGATGAATTACAGTCTTATTATATCGGTTCCGGAGATTTAGATTTTGCATTAATCACCGACTTTCAACCCTCAGAAGATGCGATCGATGTCAGCGGAGCAGATGCCGTCATATTTTCTGACTTTACCTTCGGAGATTTCGGAGTTGGCGTGGGGATTTGGAGTCAAACCAACGATTTAATTGCTTTTGTACAAGGCATCAATGCCACTGATCTTATTGCCGATTTTAATTTGTTTCGCATCGGTTTTATGGAGGCAAACTGAAAATGCAAAATTTTAAAATCAGTTCGGTTGCCACAATTTTACCCCTCGCCTATTTGACGACTTGGTGTTGTGCGCCCACATTTGCTCAAGTGATCCCCGATCGCACTCTGGGCGATGAAAACTCGGTCGTCACGCCCAATGTTACGATCAATGGGATAGAGAGCGATCGCATCGACGGCGGCGCGATTCGCGGTTCCAACCTGTTCCACAGTTTTGAAGAATTCAACGTCCAATCCGGGCGCGGCGTTTACTTTTCCAACCCCGACGGCATCGCCAACATCCTCAGCCGCGTCACCGGGGGCAACGCTTCAAACATTCTGGGAACTTTGGGGGTTTTGGGAGATGCAAATTTATTTTTAATCAACCCCAATGGCATCATTTTCGGCCCCGACGCCCAACTGGATATCAACGGTTCCTTCTACGGTTCCACCGCCGACAGTCTCTTATTTGAAAATAACTTCGAGTTTTCCAGTTCCGACCCCCAAGCACCGCCACTGTTGACGGTGAACGTACCCATCGGGTTACGATTGCCCGAAAATCCGGCCAGCATTATTAACCGCGCCGCCGTTGCGGATGCCGAGGGCAGAATTCTCGGCTTGGAAGTCCCGGCGGGAAACAGTTTGTTATTGGTGGGCGGGGATATCATTATTGATGGCGGGGGATTGAATGCACCCGGAGGATATATTGAACTGGGAGGACTCACAGAAGCCGGAATTATCGGCTTGAGTGGCAGTGGAAATAAACTGGAATTGAGTTTTCCTGAAAATGCCCTTTTAAGCGATATCACCCTCGCCAATGATGCCTGGGTTAGCGTGCGCGGCACTGGAGGGGGAGATATTGCCGTAACCGCCGGCACTTTGACGGCGACGGACGGCGGGTTTTTATTGGCGGGAACGGAAGGCGCGGGGGATGGCGGAAATATTGCGATCGCGACTAACAGCATTCAAATTTCTGGGGAAAGCGGTTTCTACAATCAAGCCACGCCGGAAAGTACGGGAAATGCCGGTGATATTGTCATCCAAACGAATAGTTTTAGCGCCACATCGGGGGGTGAGGTGCAGTCATTAACTGGAGGAAACGGCAATGCTGGAAATATCGATTTGACCGCCACCAATTCCGTCGAATTGATCGACAGTTTCATTGAAACTCTAGCTCTCGAAGGAGCTTCTGGCAATGCTGGAAATATTGCCGTTACAACCGGGACTTATTTATCATCGGGTGAAAATGGCTATCTGTGGACGGGAACCCTCGAAGGAGGCAGAAATGCCGGAAATGTTACAGTTAATGCTGATGCCGTCACTCTTTTAAATGAAAGTAGTATTGATACGGCAAATCGCTTTGGACTTGGCAATGCCGGAAATATTGAGATTAACGCCACAAACGACATCCGTTTATCTGGAGAAAGTTATCTCGGTGCCGGATCTGTCGGCCAGGGAAATGCGGGTGATGTCACCTTGAGAGCGGGGGGAGCGATTGAGTTTGACAATAGCGATATTTTTAACGCCGTATCGACGAGTTCATTCGGTGAAGGTGGAGAACTCAATATTACGGCGCGATCGCTCTTTCTGGATAACAATTCTACTCTGGGAAGTTTCTCGGGATCTGAAGAAGGGGGAGCCGGTGATGTGACGATCCGAACGACGGAGTTTGTCACCTTGGATAATGATAGCAGTGTGTCAGCATTTTCCAGCAACAATGGACGGGGCGGAAATATTTTCATTCAAACCGGTCGCTTGAACGTGCTGGGCGGGTCTAATTTGCTTGCCAATGTGGTGGGAAATCAGCCCGCCGGAAGTTTGACAATTAATGCTTCGGAATCGGTGGAAGTTGGCGGTTTTGAGGGTGAAAGTATTCCCGGTATATTTTCCGGAAGCTTTGTTTCCATTGATACCAGCGGTGACGGAAATGCGGGTAATTTGACGATTAATACCAAAAGGCTTGTCGTCCGAGATGGAGCCAGAATATCAGCAGAAACATTTGAAGGTTTGGGTTTTGGGGGAACCATAGTTATTAACGCTTCCGAGTCGATCGCACTTCTGGGAAATACCCCAGATGGGTTAAATGCCAGCCAAATTAATGTTCGCACTGGTGGGGAAGGCTCGGCGGGAAATATCAGGATTACTACAGGACAGTTGACCGTTCAGGATGGTGGAAGTATTTCTGCTTTGACAATCGATCGCGGTTCCGGTGGAACCATAGACATTAATGCTTCTGATTTCGTAGATGTGAGGGGTCGGCGATTTTTTGGCGAGTTTTCAAGTGTGATCGATACGGAAACGATCGGAACGGGAAATGCAGGAAGTATCAATATTACAACGGGTCAATTATTCGTGCAAGAGGGAGGCGAAATTAATGCTTCAACTGTAGGGGAAGGGGAAGGCGGGAACCTACAAATTCGAGCCTTGGAATCGCTGGAAGTGGTTGGAGATGACAGCCAAATGACAACCGAAACTAGAGGAGAAAAACGGGCGGGTAACATTGAAATCGACACACCTAATTTGAGGATCTGGGAGGGGGGAGAAATTTCGACTGCGACTTCGGGAGCCGGTGCGGGGGGGACTCTCAATATCAATGCACGAGATTCGATTCTGTTGGTCGGAACTGATGGGTTGGATAGTGAAATTTCCACCGAAAGTAATGATGTGGGAAATGCGGGAAATTTGACCATTCAAACTCGCCAATTGACCGTCCGAGATGGAGCGGGTATTTCGGCGGCAACTGCGGGAGAGGGTCCGGGGGGAACGTTAAATGTCAATGTTTCCGAGTCGGTGACGTTGACGGGAGTATCCGGGGAGAGTCTAATTCCGAGTCGGTTATCGACGAGTACATTGGGAAATCAACCCGCCGGAAATCTGAATATTAATACCCCCTATTTGAGAGTTGAAAATGGCGCGATCGCGGAAACGAGTACCAGCGGCGGGGGTGCGGCGGGGACGTTGCGGGTGAATGCGCCCGATGTGGAGGTCCTGGGAACGTCCGCGAGCGGCAGTCCCAGCGGTCTGCGGGCTTCGGTCGATCGCCGGAGTGCAACCGGGTCTGGAGGCAATATCATTCTGAATGCGGAACGTCTGGGCGTCAGAAATGGGGGGCAAATTTCGACGGCAACCGAAGGAATTGGCAGGGCGGGAGATGTGGCGATCACGGCTTCTCAGGTGGAAGTGACGGGAATTGCGGCTAACGGAGTCAACCGCAGTCGCATCTCCGCCGAAACTTTCCAAAACTCCATCGGAGACGGGGGAAATTTGAGATTGTCGGGCGATCGATTAACCGTTGAAAATCAAGGTCAAATTACTGTCAGCAGTACCGGGGAAGGAGTCGCCGGAAATTTAGAAATTAACGTTCCATCTATCACTTTAGAAAACCGAGCCAGCCTCGACGCCGAAACCACCGGAGGTCAAGGCAACATTGTCATTAATGCCGAAGATCTCATCCTCCGCCACCAAAGCGACATCACCACCAACGCCACCGGAGAAGCCACGGGGGGCAACATCACCATCGATACAGAAAACCTTGTCGCATTAGAAAATAGCGACATTTCCGCCAATGCTGAAGATGCCTTCGGCGGTCGAATTACGATTAATGCTTTGGGCATTTTTGGCACCGAATTCAGAGACAGAGAAACCGACAGAAGCGACATCACCGCTACCTCGGAACTCGGGCCGGCTTTCAGCGGCGAAGTCAATTTGAATACCCCCGACGTTGACCCCAGTGCCGGACTGGTGGAATTTGACGATTCTATTCAAGATATCTCTTCTTTGATCGACCAAAATCTTTGTCAAGAAGGACAGGGCAGCGAATTCACCATCACCGGACAGGGCGGCTTGCCTCCCACCCCCCGAGATCCTCTCAGTCCCAGTCGTTTGTGGGAAGATTCGCGAGTTCCGACGACTCCAGAAACCGTCACCCCAACTGAATCGGAATTTGTCGAAGCTCAGGGTTGGGTGAAAACTCCGGAGGGCATTCAATTAATTGTCAATCCCGATCGCGCTACCCCCGCCCGCCCCTGGCTGATTCCGCCCAATTGCGAACAGTTGAACTCGCAAAATTCGCCATCTTATTTAATTGCAAGTACCGCTTTTGTCGCCCAAGCTACCGCACCGGAACCGCTCCAAGTTACGATTGAAGACTTTGACTTTGAGGGCAACACGGCTTTCAGCGATGAGGAATTAAAACAACAACTGAAACCCTATTTAGGGAAACCCATCACTTTCGCCGAATTGATCGCGGCTCGCACCGCCATCACCCAACTTTACACCGACCATAATTATATCACATCCGGCGCTTTTATTCCACCCCAAACTATCCCAAATGATGGGACTGTAACTTTGATAGTTGTCGAGGGAAAAGTTGATGAAATCAACGTCAAGATTGAAGGGAGATTAAATGAAAATTATATCAGAAGTCGTCTGGAACGGGCGACATCTGCCCCGTTGAATCAAGAGAAACTGTTGGAAGCGTTGCAGCTATTGCAACTCGATCCGCTGGTGGAAAAGATCTCCGCCGAACTGTCGGCGGGGGTGCGGCCGGATACGAGTATTTTGGATGTGGAAGTGGTGACGGATGATGACTGGGAAATCGAGGCGATCGCGAACAACGGAAGAGTCCCCAGCGTGGGCAGTTTTCGGCGGGGGGTGGGGCTCGGCTACGGCAATTTGACGGGAATGGGCGATCGCTTCCATCTCGCCTACGCCAACACCGACGGCAGCAACACCGTAGACGCATTTTATTCGATTCCGGTCAATTCTCGCGACGGCCGCATCGAATTGTCCTACCGCCGCCAAGATAACCGGGTGGTGGAGTGGCCGTTTGAAAGACTCGATATCGAATCGGATTCCAACACCTACGAAATCGCTTTCCGACAACCGATTGTACGGACGCCCCGCCAAGAGTTCAGTTTGGGTTTGGCGGCGACGATAAGGGACAGTCAGACCTCGATTTTGGGGACGAATTATCCCCTCTCTGAAGGGGCGAATGATGACGGAGAAACGAACCTGTCAATTTTGCGTTTTTTCCAGGAATATCAGCGCCGGGGTGACGATCAGGTTTTCGCGGCTTATTCCGAGTTTAATTTGGGGTTGGGAATTTTCGGGGCGACGGTGAATGATAACGAACCGGACGGACGGTTTTTCTACTGGCGGGGACAGGGACAGTGGGTGCGGCGGTTGGCTGAGGATACCTTGTTTGTGGTGGGTGCGGACGTGCAGTTGTCGGCGTCGAATTTGGTGCCGATGGAACGGTTCAGTTTGGGGGGATATCGCAGCGTCAGGGGTTATCGCCAGGATACTCGTTTAAGCGATAGCGGTGCCTTCGGGACGGTGGAGGTGCGGTTGCCGATTCCGTGGATTTCCGGGGAGGATACGCTATTTCAAATTGTGCCCTTTGTGGATGCCGGTATCGGGTGGAATAGTGACGGGGAAGAGGTTCCGGGTCCGAATGGTTTGGCGTCGGTGGGGTTGGGTTTGCAGGCGAGTTTGTGGGATACAATTAATCTGCGGTTGGATTATGGGATTCCGCTGGTTGATGTGAATTCCCGCGATCGCACTTGGCAGGAAGGCGGGTTTTATTTTTCGGTGTTTTCTGCACCGTTTTAAGGAGGTATGGACATGAAATTTATCAGGAGATATCTTTACCCCCCTCAGTCCCCCCTTGGTAAGGGAAGAATAATCAAATGGATGGCGATCGCACTCTTGGCCTTTTGTCTCAGTCTCGGACTGCATTTTATGTCTCCGGTTTTGGCGACATCCTCCCCGGCGAATTTAGTCCAGCAGGGCAATCAATTGTTGCGGCAGGGGAAAGCCGAGGCTGCTTTGGAAGTGTGGCAAAAAGCGGAGGAGATTTATCGCAAAAATAATGATATAATTGGGGCGATCGGCAGTCAAGTGAATCAGGCGCAGGCGTTGACCGATTTGGGATTTTATCGGCGTTCCTGCGATACCGTTTTGGAAGCGTTTGGGAATAATTTGCAGTGCGATCGCCTGACGGATACTTTGCTAAATGAGGTTCTGGAAACTTTCGATACTGCCAACAATAACTTGAATTTCCAGGGCTTGCAAAGTCTGGGAAACGGACTGCGGGCGATCGGGAAGTTGGATCTATCTCAACGGGTATTGGAAGCGAGTTTGGAATTGGCAGAAGATGCCAATACCGAAGGGCAAGCATTGCTCAATTTGGGCAATACAACCCGCTCTCAATCCGGACGTGCAGCCAATTTTAAGCCGAAAAAAAAATCTGAGAGAGAAGCACTTCAAAATCTGATTTTAAAAGGATTATCTGACTATCAACAGGCGGCGACTATTTCTCCCGATCGCTTGATACAGATTCAGTCAACCATCAATCATCTCAGTTTTTTGATCCAATTTAATCAATGGTTGAGAGAGGGCGATCGCGACAACTTACTGGAACCTCACGTCCAGTTTCAGGGGGAAAAATTGCCGGAAATTATCGGGAGTATCAACCGAATCGAACCCGAACCGCAATCCATTAAAGCAGCAATTAAATTGGCGGAATTATTGACCGATCTCGAACGTCAAGAAACCAATCCAATCGTCGAAAAACTGACCGCCAATTTGGCAGAATTGATCCGATCCGGTTTCGTCGAAGGAGAATTGCTCGAACCCGCGATTAAACGGGCAGAAACAATCAACAATTATCGCCTGGAAGCCTACGGTATGGGAGTCCGGGCGACACTCTATCAAACCCGTGGAGAACTGGAAACGGCGCTGAATTTGAGCGATGCAGCTTTGGCGATCGCGCAAAAGGTTTCGGCTTCGGATATCGCCTATCAGCTTCAGGAACAGGTGGGGGATATTTACAACCAAAAAGGTAACTCGAAAGCGGCACTGGAGGCGTACACATCCGCCTTCAATACCCTGCAAGTTTTGCGGCGAAATTTGGTGGCGTTAAATCGAGATCTTCAGTTCGATTTCCGCGATCGCATCGAACCCCTGTATCGAAAATTGGTGGCGTTGCTGCTGCAACCGGAACCGGGTTCGACTCAACCCAGCCTGTCCCATCTGAAAGCCGCCCGCGAGGTGATCGAATCTTTGCAACTGGCGGAATTGGACAACTTTTTTCAGGACGCCTGCGTGAGTGCGGAGAATATCAATATCGACGAAATTGACGAACATTCTGCGGTGATTTATCCTGTGATAGCACCCGATCAATTGGGGGTGATTGTTAAGTTGCCGGGGGCCGATAATTTTCGTTACAGTTCGGTGAGCGATCGCGACTTTGAAACCCAATTTAATGAACGTCTCTCCCAACTCAAAAGAACGATGATGACCGCGCGACTGCCGGTCGGCGAAACCAAGTCGTTATCCGGTCAAATTTATCGGTGGTTGATCGAGCCGTTTGAAGCCGATTTAGAAGCAGATTTAGAGCGGGATGAAAGTCAGATCAAAACGTTGGTTTTCGTGTTGGATGGGTTGCTCCGAAATATTCCCATGTCCGTATTATATGACGGCGATCGCGATCGCTATTTGGTGGAACGGTACGCGATCGCGGTGGTACCCGGTTTGCAGTTGATCGATCCGAATCCTTTGTTAAAAGAGCAGGTGCAGGCGTTGACGGCGGGAATCGCTCAAGAAGCCCCGAGTTTTGCCGTGGAAGGGTTCGCCGCTTTGCAATATGTCGAACCGGAACTGAAAGCCATCCGGGAAACCGTACCGGAATCCGAAAAGTTAGCCGACGACCAATTCACAAAAATGAACGTTCAAATTCAGATCAATTCCGAACCGTTTACCATCGTCCATATTGCCACCCACGGACAGTTTAGTTCCAACCCCGACGACACTTTTATTTTGGATTGGAACGAGCGCATTAATGTGCGAGATTTAGATCGACTGCTGCAAACTCAGGAGGTGCAGGAATCGGACCGGCCGATCGAATTGCTCATTTTAAGTGCCTGCCAAACTGCCACCGGGGACACGCGGGCCGCCTTGGGTTTGGCGGGGGTTTCGATTCGAGCCGGTGCCCGCAGCGTGTTGGCGAGTTTGTGGAGTGTCAATGATGCCTCGACGGCTGAATTTATGAAACAATTTTATCGGCAGTTGTTGCAGTCCGGCAGTTCGCAACTGAGAAAAGCCGAGGCTCTCCGGGAAGTGCAAATTGGCTTTATCCGGCGACAAATTAAACCGAATAGCGATTACTACAAACCCTATTATTGGTCGCCATTTATTCTGGTTGGAAATTGGCTGTAGTTAAGGTTGTGGGACGGCACGACCCGCGATCGGCTCCCGCGAAATGTCTTCCAAACCGGCCTCTTCATCGCCCAACAGTTGCGTCCAAAGCTCCCGAATTTGGGCGTTTTGAGGGTCTTCTAAAAGTAGACTTCCCAATGCTGTTACCGCGTCATACCACAGTCCATTTCGAGCGTAAATCCTCGCCCGTTCCGGGGCCGTTTGAGCAGATTTCAACTCCGTTTCGATGGCGGGGTCGGAAACTCGCGTGACGACCCCTTTCAGCGAAACCGTCGGCGGCGAGGCGGGGTCGATAGAGTCCCCAGCACAATCCATTTCAAAATACCAGCGGTAGGTGCGGCTTACTTCCAAAGGGGGAACCGTTTCCGGAGGGGAAATGGCGACAATTCCGGGGGTGTTTTTAAGTTGTAGTTGTGTCCCCCAAATTTCAACTTCTCCGGCTTCATCTTGAAGGGAAAATATTGCCGAATTGACATCGGATGAACTGTAAGGAATGTAAATCCAAAATGTGGGGCGATCGCCGAGCGTTAAATCGAGCAAATTCTGGCGACCTACCACGGCAGTCAGGGGAATTTCCGTTGGGACACAGATCCCCCGCGTTCCCGGCCCGCTGTCGGATTCGGGGGGTTCTCGGTTGGCTTGCGGTATAAATTGGATGGGTTCCTCGGAAGAGTCTGATTGGGCAATTGACGGGAAAGTTGAACTCAGAAGGACGATCGCGATCGACGATAGTATGGACTTGGTAAATGCCATGAAGATCAGATTAGGAATTAGAACGCCCAATTATTATAGCTAAACCCGTGCCGGTGACCAATAGTGTCAGGGCAGCCGGGACGAAGGGAATCCATCCCCCCTGCACAAATAGGACGGCGCAAACCCCATATAAAACGATCAGCGCGACACCATTTCCGACGATCAAAAATAGGGGCGATCGCGAATATAAAAAGAGTGCCGATCCGACGGCAGACCACAAACCGATCCAGAGGAATTCGACGGGCGACGGCCACCACCAAATCAGGGGGCGATCGTCGAGAACCGCACTGATAATTTGACTGACCATGTGGGCTTCAATTTCGACACCCGTGAGGCGTTTATTCCCCCACTTCCCCGCCCCGATGGGAGCCAACCAGCGGTTGTCTTTGAAGCTGGGATCGACGGTTCCGATGATCACGATGCGATCGCGGAATTTGTCGGGATCGACTTGTTGCTTCAAAACATTTTCTAAGGTGACGGCGGAGGCAATTTGATCGGTGGCGCGATAATTTAACATCACTTGATAACCCCGGGAATCGATATCGTGGTAGCCAGCGGTATGTTGGCGGAGGGTTTTAAAAACGGTGTCGCCGAATTGGGGATAATCGCGGGAATTAATTTGAAAATTTAACTTTTTATTTGCGAGATAAAAACGCGCCAATTGCAAACTAAAAGACTCTCGGGTGGGACAATTTAAACCAGCCGGATTGACGGCGAGTAGATGGCGACGGAGTACATAATCCGGGTCGGATACGACATTGTTAAATCCCAAGCGATCGCGGGGAATATTCGGCGGTGGCGGGACTCCCGGCCGTTCCGGCTGTCCGTATTCGCAGATGGCGACGAGGCGATCGCTCGTTGCGAACAAATTTTTCAGTTGTTCAAATTCCGCCGGGATGGGATTTTCTCGGTAAACTAACAGTCCGATCGCCCTCGGTTGATACCGTTCTAAGGTTTGCAATAATAACTCCAAACTCCGATTGGAAAGGGAGGCTCCTTGCCGTTCCGCCGCCGGTTGAGATTGAACATCTTCAGCGGTAATCGTCACCAATGCGAGGCGCGGGTCGGGATTTTCCTCGGGTCGAATTTGCATGAAATGGTCGTAGGCTCGGAGTTCCCATTGCTGTAAAAAACCCAGCGATCGCATCCCCCAAACCAAACCCGTCGCCGCAGCGACGACCGATAAAATAATCAAAAATTGTCGCCATTTCGGTCGCTTTATTTTTTCGATTTTAGACGTTTCTCGAATCCAATTTAGAAAATCAACGGGTTGATTTTGGAGGATCAGATCGTTCCAGGTGGGAGGAATATAGCCCGGATTTTGACATAAAACGGGCAGCCAACTCGCGCAGGGAAACTCCCGCTCAAAATCGTCGTGAAGGCGCTCTCTCGCCCGTCGGACGGCGATATAAAGGGACTCGCCCCCAGCAAATTCCTTCAGGAAATGTTTGAGAAATTCTTGGGCGATGCGATCGGGAACCACTTCCCGCATCACGATCATTTGGGGAATATTCAAGTCGTCCAATTGGCGGGCCAAACCCAACCCGTCGCAGGAATTAAAAATCGCCAATTTTAACCCCCGCTCCACGGATTTTCGCAACCCGTACCACAACTCTTCCACGGTCAAACTGTCGTGGGGATTGATATAAATTCTGCCCGTCTCTCCCTCGGTTTCGCTGTGTCCGGCAAAAAAGATAATATCCCAGGATTGCTCCCAGAGGCGATCGTTAATGTGCCGGTGTTCGGGTTCGATTAAAATCGTCGGGTCGGCTTGGGGTAAACTTTTAATAATGTTTAAATCTGCTTCCGTATCGATCCCGTCCCGATGGCCGATGATGACCAGAATTTTAACCCTTGATGCCCTCGGATAATTGTCGTCGTATTTCGGCGATTCGATTTCCACTGGACTGAGGGCTAATTCGGCTTTGGGATAGCTGGCAAAAAAGTCCCACAGGTGCAGCGGCAATTTTTTCAAGTTCGCGTCATTCGTGCGGAGCAAAACTTGAATTTCTTCATCTCGGTTCAACTCCTCACGCAACCGCTTGTCGAGGGGCCGAAAATCCTCGTCATCTAACCAAGAACCGAGTCGCTTTTCCAACTCCCGTGCGGAAACCTGACAGGCTTGAATGCGTTCCCGAGTCGAGCCTCTGACGATCCGTTTCGGCTTGATCCGGGCCGGAGAATTGAGATTTCGATATTGATGTTGCCAATGTTGATTTAGGTGTGCCAATAATTCCGGATTTGCCGGCAAATGCCCCCGTTTTTCGACCAGCGTTTTTCCGTTCGGTGTCCGGACTTCCAAGTTGACATTGAAGCCGCTTTCTGCCCAGCTTCCATCGAATCGGATGGCGACAATTTTAGCCATATTGCCAATCCCCTCAGATCGAAAATTTTTCGGTCAGGATCGTCTCTTTCCAGATGATTTGTACGCCAAAAAACTCTCCCGACTCCCCGCCAAACTCGAATCTCAAACTTTCGCTCCCGCAGGCTTCGGCTTGCATCACAGATTTGCCCCCTTCATCGACGATCGCCAATTGTAATTCTTGGGGTAATTTCAACTCCGGATCTTGGGGAAATAATTCCACGTAAACTTGCACTTCCGAAGCGGTTTCCTGGCCGATGCCGACGCACAAGCAGACTTTTTCTCCCGTCGGTTTCAACTCGATCCACTTGCCCCGCTCGATCGCGGGAATTTCGACCGGCGATCGCCGATTTCTAAAGCTGAACCTCAATTCGTCTCGGGGAGGATTGAGATGCCGTTCCAGGGTGTCGATCGCTTCCCAACCCGCCTCACAAACTCCTCCGATCCAATTGCTCAACTGGGATACCATTTCGGCGACGGGAGCCCGTTCGAGTTCGCCGATGCGTTCCAAAAAATCGTCGAGCGGCTGCAAATTTTGCAGCAAAATGGCATCGGAATCGACGCTTTCGACGAACCCCAGCAACTCCGCGCGATCGCCCGATTCGCTCAATTTTACGGCCAGATAACCGACGCGATCGCCCCACACTTCCGGCGGAATTTCCACCGCCGAAGCATCCGAAAAAACCGGGCGACATTCGACCTTTCCGATCTGAGCGAGGCACAAATCCGCCACGTCTGCAAGGGTTTGCATCACCGGATTCCAGCTTTCACTGGCTTGCAAATCGGTGTCAATTCCCATGCACTTGCAATAATAGTTGACCGCCAGAATCGCCAACGTATTATGATAAACTTTTTCCGCTTTAGCTTCCGCGACGTGACGGCTCCCGAATTGTCGGGCAATGTCGCGATCGCGGGCGGTGAGCGGAATGGTAAATTTCAGAGATGTCAAGTTTTCCATTGTCAGCATTGTTACTCTAATCTAGATTTGCACGTCCCCTTTGATTTGCTCCGAAAATTGTTTCAGGCAACGTTGATAAAAATCTGAAAGCGTCGAAATCTTGACTCCCAAATCCGTCGAAATCTGTTCCCAACTGTCTCCCGCCATGCGGCGTTTGACCAGCACCTTAAAATTCGCCTCCGGATGCCCCCGAATGTGTTTTTGCTCGAACCTCCCTTCGGGATCTTCCTCGATATACTGTCGGACCAGCTCGGACAAAGACGGATTCGATTCTCGGGAATTTTCAACGGTAACTTCCTCATTAATTTCGACCGTTTTTATTGCAGTTTTCTTGCCCATCACCTCCGCGATCGCATCCACAAAAAACCGTTTTTCTAACAAAAAGTTGACCCACCGCATCACCGGACCGCTCTCCGGTTTGTAGCGGTCGATCTGTCCGCAGACGTAGAGCATCAGGTTCTGAACCGCTATTTGGTAAATCTCCTCATAGCGATCGACAAATTGACCCTGACGAGGACGACACAAGCGGCCGGAGTTCAAAATCTCCTGAACCAGGCGAGTCAGGGCTTTCCGCCGTTCCCGAGAGCGGTCGGGGTGCCCTCGGGCCGCGATCGCCAGTTCCCGCAGGCGTTCATCTTGCAGATGCGTCTCTGGTGAGTTCACGTTCTCCTACAGCCCTCGCACTACCGTTCTATTGTTTCTCTCAGATTTGTTAGCCAAATTTTACGGTAAATTTGAATTTTTTTCAGTCGGGACATCCGACTCCCGGCATCCGCAACAATCCTAAATTTTTTTTAAACAAGTGTCACTCGAATTCCTACGCCCATTTTTAATAAGGTGAAAAAAATCAGATTTTAGCTCAAAATTTATACGGTAATATCCCATCAATTATCCTCCGATTTAATGAAATTATCGATATTTTTTTCCTGGTGCAACCACAGATTTTGTTGGGGAATTCCGATCGCGATCCCGTCCCGTTCAAAGGCTTGCTTGACTCGGTAGCGAAATTCGCGCCCCACCGCCCACTGCTGGCTCGGCTTGGTCTTGATCAACCCCCGAATGACAACACCCGTGTGGGCGACTTCCTCCACCCCCAAAATGCTCAAAGGTTCCAGAAACAAATCTTCCCACTCGGACTCCTCTTGCATTTCCTTCGCCACCTCTTGCATCACTTCGATCGCCTTTTCGATGTCGGCGGCATAGCCGACGGATATGGTAAAATTCACCCGCGACCAATTTTTGGTCATGTTCCGGACGACCCCCACCAAACCGTTGGGAATGGTGATCAATTCCCCGTCTAAATTCCGCAATTCGGTGATGTAGAGATTCATGCTTTCCACCGCCCCCGCATACTCGTTCATCGCGATCACGTCCCCCACCGCATAGCGATCGTTGAACAAAATTAAGATGCCGTTCAATACGTCTTTGATCGTATTTTGAGAAAAATAAGTGATCGCCAAACCCACCACCCCCGCACTCGCTAGAAAAGCCGTTGAAATGCCGAGCACCTGAATCGTCCACAAAATTCCCAACGCCCAAAATAATATCGTCGTCATCCCTTTTATAGCTCGGGAAGAAGTGTTGGCTCGCAGGGCGTAACGCTGAGAAGTGGGATCGTAAAGTTGCTGTGCTTTCGCCCACCGATTCAGATAATAATCCGTCAAAAAGTCGCTGACGCGATCGGCGAGGCTGACAAACAACCAAACCAGCAAAATAAACACATATTGAGTTTCAATAATTTCGCTGTAATTGCGGGTTTCCGGATAAAGATATAAAATATGCGAGACCCCAAAAAAAACGATAAAAATTTCCCCCCACATTAAAATTCTGCGGAGCAAACGGATCAAGTTTCGCTGCTGTTTTAGGAGGCTCTGTTGTTTCAGTGAAATGGTGGGGATCTGCGACAAAAAAGATTCCGAAATTAGGCTGATAGCCAGAGCTTGTAAAGCCGGATTTTTGACGCTGTTATCCTCGGGATGTCTGCCATTTTTGGAGGGGTGGGATTGGGAATCCTCGCCGCCCCCCTTCGCGCCTTCGGACTCAGCTTTGTTGTGCCTTCCCGAACCCACGGACTCGGGATTGACTGCCATCGACTTTTCGAGGGTTTGGAGTTCCTTTTTCAAAGAGCGATCGAGTTTTCTGAGGCGCCTTTGCAGCAGCCAAATTAGTACGGTAAAGGCGACGATCAAGATCGCAATTTTCAGAGATTTTAGCAACTTGTCTTCGTACCAGGAGCGCGTATTTTCCGCCCGTTCGATAAATTCCCCGAGCGAGTCGATCAGAGCCCTTCTAATTTTCTCCTTCCAAATCGATGCCAACTCTTCGGAAGATAGCATATTATTGGCGATCGCATCCAATTCCGTCACGGTGACAATTACCTGCTGTTGCAATCCGTGTTGGGCTGGAAATGCGATCACCTCCTGATCGTTCAGCTTCCCAATTTGGAGCTCTAAGTTGTCCGGCGAAATGGGTGGCAAGCCGTGGGAAAAAAGAACTCGTTTATTAATTTCACTTTTCAAATTTTCGGTCACTTTACTAACGCCATCGAGCGGGTTCGATGCTTCCGCAGAATTATTTTCCTCTGTCAATTTTTCGGAAGACTGTGATGTTTCCTCGGTGTATTTAATCCAAGCCAAGATGATCCGTTCGAGAATTCCCTGAACCCGTCTTGCCCGCTGTTCGGCCGTCAATTCGACGGTGGCACCGACATTGGCATCCACCTCCGGATAAGTCGCCACCGTCAGCACTTTTTGACCGTGCAACCAAACGTCCGCGCACTTCAATTCACCGCACAAATAAGAGCGGTTGACATTCCAAAAAGAACTGCTCATGCCACGATTGCCGCGGGTGTTTGTTCCGTCCGAACCGCCGAACAGCGAAAGTTGCGCTTCAGAAATGCCGGGGATCAGAAACGTCAGCCCCAAACTCAAAAGGGCGATCGCGACAAATTTTTTAACGGGTTTCGATTGCAGCATTGTTGAGAACTGGTAACGGCAAATTAATCGTCTAAATTGGGACTCAAAGTTTCGACCTAACTTTCTGTCCGCCTCCAATTGCTAATATCCCAAGTGTTCGCATCCCAGGGAGTCGGATCGATCCCCGTCAAAGTATTGCTAACCCCCGTCGTCGTGGCGCGATCGACGATGGGAATCACCGCAAAATCCTCCCGCAACAATTCATCCATCTGCCGAAATAATGCCGCCCGCTTTTCCGGGTCGAGTTCCGTCATCGCCCGCTTCCACAATTCGTCATATTCCGGATTACAATAGCGGGCATAATTCGGTTTTTGCCAGCTATTTTCCTTTTGGGCAATTTCCTCGCACGTCCACCATTTCATGTGCGGCCCCGGATCGGGGCTGTCATTTCCGGTGGTAAATTCCTGCAAATCCGCATAAAAATGATTGAGAGTATCCGTATTCCCCGGATCGCCCGAAAAGAAAATACTCGGGTCGATACTCTTCAATTCCACCCCCACGCCGATCGCCTCCAAAGACTGCTTCACGATCTCCTGGGTTTTCTGCCGCACCGGGTTCACCGACGTTTGAAAAACCACCTGCATCTCCACCCCATCTTTATCCCGAATGCCGTCCCCATTGCTATCTTTCCATCCCGCCTCATCCAACAACGCCGCCGCTTTTTCCAAATTAAATTCATAGTCAATTTGATCGGAACTGTACTGCTGAGGGACGACGATCAGTTGGGCGGTAGGCCGTCCGGTGGGGCCGTAAAGTTGGTTGGAAATCGTGTCGCGATCGACCGCCAGATCGAACGCCTGCCGAACCTTTTTATCGGTAAAAAACGGGTGGGGAAACTCCACACTCGATCGCTCCCCGTCCGCCGTCGCTTGGTTCGGATCGGTAAAATTGAACATGATCCGCTCGACATAAGACCCGAAATTCGCCAAAACTTTCCCCCGTCCCGCCGCTTCCAACTGTTTGAGAATATTCGCCTCCACCTGCAAATTAAAAGCGTAGTCCGCATCCCCCGTCTGCAACACCGCCCGCGCCGCCGAAGTCGCATCGCCGCCCCCCTTCAATTCCACCCGTTCAAAATAGGGTTTTCCCGCATCCCAATAGTTGGGATTCGCCGTGTAAACGACGATATCTCCCGGCTTGAATTCTTCCACCAAAAATGGCCCCGTTCCGACGGGTTGATTGTTGGCTTCGGCTTCCCGAATGTTGGCACCGTTGTAGGGTGAAAAAATATGTTCGGGAAGGATCGCCCCCGTCTGTCCGGTAAAGGGAACCGCCCAGCCCGGAGTCACATCTTTGAAGGTAATTTTAACCGTATGATCGTCGATCGCTTCCACCGTTTCGATGCCCGAAAACGCCTCCAAATTGGAAGAGGCGACGTCGGGGTTGCTGATAAAATTGTAGGTAAAAACGACATCCTCGGCGGTGAAAGGTTCGCCGTCGGACCAGGTGACATCCGGCTTCAATTTCCACGTCACGGAACGCCCGTCCGCCGCCACGCCGCCATTTTCTTTGCTGGGAATTTCCGCCGCCAGGAAGGGCACCAGGCGATCGCTATTATCGTAACTCGCCAGGGGTTCGTACACCAACCGGGCGGCGTCGAAGTCCTTGAACCCGCTGGCGAGGTGGGGGTTGAGGATGGTGGGCGCCTGCCAGTAGAGGAGTTTGAGGGTTTTGCCGTCCGCCACGGTGGGGGCGTCCTGGGAGGTGCAGGCGGCGAAGGTGAGGGAGAGGATGCAGGAGAGGATGACGAGAGGGAGGAATAGACGCCGGATCATGATTGGGAATTGCTCAAAGTGTCCGCCTTTAGTGTTTTAGCAGAGATCGGCGCATTTTGGGAAATGTTGGTTTTGGAGGCGATCGCGTCATTAGTCAAGAAACCGGGTTTCTTTGGGAGAGTTAGGTGAGAATTGAGAGAGACTCGTAGAAACCCGGTTTCTAAATCGCTATTCCCTTCGCCGTAACTGCCAATAATCCGGTTTCCGTCTGCCATGCATGACCGCCAAAATCAAAATATACTCTGACTCAACCGTGTAGAGTATCGCATAGGGGAAACGTTGCACCAAACAGCGTCTCACTCCCGCCTCAAGCATTAGATACCGCTGAGGAGTTTCCCGGAGACGACAGACGGCATCCTCAATAGCATCAATGAACGACTGGGCAAGAGTTACATTTCTTTCGGCGTAATAGCGGACGGCTTCCGCATACTCCGCGAGGGCATCAGGATGAAAAACGTATCGCATCAATCCAGTATGGCTTTCACCTGTGCCAGGGCTGTCTCCCCTTCAATGACTTGAACCGTACCATTAAGAATTTCATCCCGCCGCCGTTTCGCTTCCACCAGCCATAAGGATTGAGTCGTTTCATCAATTTCTTGTTCGAGACTGGCGAGCAAATCGTTTACCAATTGCAGCCGCCAATCCGGGGGGAGAGCCAAAACTTCTTGTCGAATTTGTTCAAGAGACATCGTTCATTTCACGCGATCGCCTCTCTATATTATGACAGATTCCTCAATCTTTTCAATCAAAATCTTCATGATGCACTCAAAGCCACTTCGATTTCCTCAACCCGCCAAGCCGCATAAGCCAAGGATTCCCGTAAATCTTCCGGTTCCAAATAAGGATAAGCTTGCAAAATTTATTCCGTCGAACGACCGGCAGCCATCAACCCTAAAATCATGCCGACCGTCACCCTCAAACCCCGAATACAAGGTTTGCCACCCATCACTTCCGGATCGACTGTAATGCGTGTGAGTTGCTTCATGATTCTTGTTTTTAAATTTTACTTTTAATGTCGCCAATCGATATGATAACAGATTTTCCAACTTTTCAAAATCCGAACGCGATCGCTTTTGATTTTGCCGGATGGGTTGGGTTTTTGAGGGTGGCTGGTGGGGGGTAAGAAACCGGGTTTCTTTGCCAGCCGGAGATTTTGGTAAAAATCTTTGCTAATATCAGATCCGGTTTTATAACCGTACAATCTTCCCAATCCTCTTGAGAGGATTTTTGCTATTAGCTTGGGAATTGATTCCCAAGCAGTCTTGCATATCCAACTCATTTTGTTCCGAGCATTCAACCGGATTTGATATAAAATGTAACTGCGATCGCCAATTGCTCCCCCTTATCTCCCCCCTTACAAAGGGGGGTAGGGGGGGATGGGGGCGGGGGGGGATCGAAGGGGGATAATGG